>JBHIBY010000016.1:0-39610 GCA_046759305.1 Anaerolineales bacterium | reverse complement strand
CCCATGTCGCAAGGTCAGGCTTGGTGTTTGCGTCTGTTGCCAGCACTTCCAGCACCTGGCCTACCGACATATCGGCCATCTCTTGTTCGGCGCTGAGGATAGGATTAGGGTAGATCGCACCCCGACAATCGAGAGTGCGATCAGGCCTGGGGTCAGCCATCATTTCTCCCAACGAATCCGGAACTGGCGAGGTAGGTCAAGCATAGTGTCCATTATTTAGTTAACCATTTTGGGGCAAATTAGTTCCGGCCGTCGGATATATGATCGCTCAAGAGCACCGCAAGTTTCACTCTCTTTCAAGACGGTCCGAGGCGATCCTTCGATACCTCTCGTGCCCAATATCCGCTGCCACTTGGTGAGCTTCAAGGAGTTGAGCCCGCTCCTCATCGGGCTTCCCCAACTCTCGCTGCAATTCCGCTGAATTGATGAGTAGCAGCACCACGTTTTCTTGTAGATCCGCTTCCCGCGCCAAGCTCAGGCCTTCGGCAAGATACGAATCTGCGGCTTTGAAATCCCTTGTAGCGGTTGCAATGGCAGCCATGCTGGCAAGCACATGACTCATGCGCTGCTTGTCGCCCATCTCCCTCGACAAGCGCAGCGCCTCGTGAAATTCCTCAATCGCGCGCGCATCATCTCCCTGGTCATGAGCTAGCGCTCCCATATTCGTATGAAGGAAAGCCATCCCCCGGCGGTTGCCGTCAGCTCGCGCCATCTCGACCGATTCTTCAAATTGATCGCGAGCAGCTTCAAACTGACTCCCGCGGGCAGCAATGACTCCAAGATTGGTGAGGATCGGGCCTAGAAGTGCGCGATCTTCTTCCGCTCGGGCATGAACCAGCGCCTCGGCCAGGCTGGCTTCTGCCTCCGCCAGCTTGCCTTGACCAACTTCCAGGATCCCGATGTTCGTTAGCAGCGCGGCCTCACGCTGGCGGAGCCGCGCCTTTTTGGCAAGCGACAACCCGCGGCGGTAATACTCCATGGCATGCGCATAATCTCTACGCGCGTAGGCGGCAGCGCCTAGCCCGAGCAACGCAGCACACACTACTCCGGGGTCGTCATCGGTATTAGCAGCAGCCTGGAAGTGCTGCTCGGCTTGTTCCAGCTTACCCATTATCTGCGCCGCCCTCCCGGCATTAAGAAGGGTTTGGGATCGATCGCCCGAGGTCTCAAGGGCTTGCGCCAGTAGCTGATTCGCCTCGTCAAGCAGACCGTTCGCTTCGAGGAATGGATACAGGGCATTTGCGCCGCTATTGAACTCCGGATCCAAACCGCTCTCATGTGCCAGACGAAGTGCGGCCAGAATGTTCTGGATCTCCGGGTCCAACACTTCGAACTGCTCCGTATTCCTTTCAATCAGGGGCACGTAATGATCGACCATCGCCTCCACAGGCGATGTAGCGTCTGAACGCGTGCGCGCAAAATCACCGATTGTGCGGTGCATCGAGTACCGTCCGGAACCACCGGACTCCAGCAATCCAGCGTCAACAAGGCGATCGAGCTCATGATCGGTCTCACCCGATATTGCCATTGCCGCCTGCTCGTCGAAGGTACTTGGTTTTGCAGGAAGGATGCAGAGTCTGCGCAGAGCCGATCGAGTCGATGGTTCTAAAGCCGCATCACTCAGGGCGATAATCGCTTGGAGCGAGATCGGCTCATCGGAGGAAAGCCCCGCTTGTTGATCGAGCGCTGATCGACTTCCCTCTAGGGACAATAGCTCAGCTGGATCTGCCAGTCGATCAAGAAATTCTGCGAGGCGACGCGGCTGATCAGCATACGCCGCGGTACGCAGAGCGCTGCCCGCAATAACCAGGGCTTGGGGTAAGCCACCCACAACTTGGACAAGCTCCTGCCACCGATCCACCATCGCCTGGTCTGGTTGGGCGATGAAGCGTGCCAATATGGCCAAGCCGTCGCCTTCGTCGAGCTCTGAAACACCAATCGCCATCTCACCCGAGAGGCTGGAGGCAATCCTGGGAGAACGCGTCGTGAAGAGATAGCAGCAGTTTGCACTGCCGACCTCGAAGGAGCGGGCGGCCGCTTCGTCCCAAACATCGTCGACGATCATCAGAATTTGTTTCTCTCCGATCATGGAGTGGAGCTGGCTGGCACGTGACTTCAGGTCAGGGAGCTCACGGACTTCCGAGGCGTGCAATCCCATTGCAGCTTCCCACAGGTGAAATTGCACGGCAATATCTGGGGACGGCCCCAGGCTGGTCCACAGTACTCCGCCCGTGAAATGGCTTCTCGTGTCGTGGCCGAGCTCAATCGCGAGGGCTGTCTTTCCGACTCCCGGAAGCCCATGAAGTACAAGGCGTTGGGAGCTCAGAAGTTGAGTCTTCAGTTCGTCAAGGAGATCGCTGCGGCCGACCAATCCATGGGTTGCCACAGGCGGCACCATGAACGGAGCGGTGCGCGTAGCGACCTCGACCGGCGCCTCTGTAGACGCTTGTTCATCCCACTCGCTAAGGCGAGCTAGCAAGCTGTCGAGCGCTGCTGCCTGTTCATGATTGTACGTATTACGAGCGATCCCCATCTCACTTGCTAGGAAATCGGCTGAACGGCCTTCAATATATCGACCCGTGAGGATCTGGTATGGCCTCCATGTCTTCTCGAGCGGGTCAGGCAGGCCATCACTCGGCTTCAGTCCCTCGATACCTTCCTGAAGCACTTCCCGTAAGGCAATCCCATAGCCGACCTGAGATTTCCCGTAGCCCGATGCCCTACGTCTTGAATCAACGACCCGCAATCGGGCCAGCGGACTGTCACCTAGCGCCTTGGACTGGTCCCACGTGCGAAGAGCCTTGTTGAGCGTCTTCCGATCCAGAGTCATTTAGGCAGTTTTTCGGCAATTACTGCCGCTCGAGCACCCTAAAGTGAGGCTGTACCTCATTAAAGGTGAGTGTTTATGTCAACGCAATCCCAAGGACAGGCTATGCGATCGCCCACGGAGCGACTCAGATGACAGGGAACCTTGTGCTGTTGATCGCTTTTGTAGTGATCATGGGCAGCGTTGTTCTGGTTCACGAGCTCGGCCACTTCGCGGTGGCGCGTGCGGGTCAGATAAGGATCAAGGAATTGGGAATTGGCTTACCGCCGCGATTGGCCAGGCTCGGATCCTTTGGGGATACAGAGATCAGCCTCAATTGGATCCCCTTGGGCGGCTTCGTTCTGCCTGCCGGAGAGCTGAACGCCTCAGTGGCAGATGGGCTTGCGGCCAGCCCGCCACTGATTCGTATCGGCTTACTGGGTGCCGGCAGTCTGGCCAATTTGCTGTTCGCGGTGTTGTTGATGACCGCAGCTTTCATGCTGGGCTGGCCAGATCAAGTTGAAGTTCTTTCGGTTGAACCGGGCTCACCAGCCGCGGTCGCAGGTCTACTGCCCGCCGACAGGATCCTGGCGGCAGGGGGTGAACCGGTTCGGGAAGCCGGCGGGCTGCGCGATCGGTTGGAAGCTTCGGCAGGTGCTCCTGTTGTTCTCGAGATTGAGCGGGGTGCACAGATCATTGAAGCCACGATCCGGCCGCGCACGGATCCGCCTGAAGGGCGCGGTCCCGCAGGCTTTACATCATCCGGGGTCCTCGTTCAATACAAACTCCCAACTGCGTTTCGCCGCGCCACGATGAAGGTTGCTGATTTGATCGCAGCCACAGTTCAGGTCACCGTCGAAGCGCTGACCCCTGGCGAAAGCGACCCGGACGTGCGCCTTGCCGGGCCACTGGGCTTGAAGCAAGCCAGCGATCAAGCCGTGCGAAATGCGATGGACTGGAAGGAACCGTTCCCGGTTCTGTATCTAGCTGCCTGGCTGAGCATGGCAGTCGCAATTACGAACCTGCTGCCCCTCCCCGCCCTGGATGGCGGCCGGATCCTACTGGTCGTGATTGAGCTGATCCTTTCACAACGCGTAGAACCAAGAGTGGAAAAGTGGATCCACGCGCTGGGGATGGCGAGTCTATTGGTGCTCCTGCTCGCGCTCACCGCGCGAGATGTCATAGATCCATTGTTTTGATAGTGGAGCGAATTCACCTGAAAGGAGGTGAGACAAAATGTTGACCCATATGCATGAGAAGGGCCAGGGTCTAGTCGAGTATGCGCTAATTCTTGTTCTGATCGCAGTTGTCGTGATCGTGATTCTTTCGCTGCTCGGTCCGGCCATTGGGAATGTGTTCTCGAACATCCTTGGGAACCTCTAGTCCCAAAGCGTCCACACATGGGAGGCCCCAGGTACTTAAGGGCCTCCTCTTCTGTTTGATCTATCAAATGAAGAAGCCCTCTCGTGCGGGAGGGCCTCCTCAAACAGCGGTCGGTGAATCACCAGAGGATGAATCTATGGACGAGCGTTCCTAGTCATCGTCCTCCTCTTCATCATCCTCCTCATCTTCGTCATCGGGATCGTCATCGTCCTTGCACTCGTCATCGACATGGTCATGGTCATCGTCATCGTCATCATCATCGTCATCAGCATCGCTACTCGAGTCTGAGCTGCCTTCGAGGTCACACTCGTCATCTTCGTCCAGATCGTTGTCATCGAGGTCGTCGTCATCCAGCTCATCATCATCTAGATCATCGTCATCTTGATCGCCATCGGCCAGATCCTCGTGGTCGGATTCGAGCTCGAGTTCGACTTGGCCGACGCCATTCTCGAGTTCAAACTCGAATTCGAACTCAGTGAGCTCTTGGGACGACGCTCGCAGGAGCGCGATAGCGGCATCTAGTTCCGCTCGTTGCTCGGGCGTGAGCTCGCCCAGAAGCGCTTCGATCGCGGCCAATGCCTCTTCGAACTCGAGTAAGGCTTCATCAATGTGGTGTCCATTGCCCTCGGCTTCGATCTCAATTTTCAGCTCTTCGAGGCGCTCGGTGGCGAACTCGACATGCAGTTCTGCCTCCTTCTCCTCGTCGTTTGTGAGACTTAATCTCACATTCTCAATTGTCGTATCCAGGCCAAATAGTAGATCGCCTGGACCGGCAGCATCTGCGCCTGCCACCAAGCCACCCAAGCTAAGAATTGCTACGACTAGAAAGGTAACTAAGGCTGGGATCATCCGTGCTCTCCTTTGAGGAATTGGGTTCCAGTTTCGAAATATGGAACGGAGAGCGGCGAGATTTGTTACAAGAAATCCGCGAGACTTCTGATTGCCCACTTCCTGCAACCCTGCCAGTCTTGCCACAAGCCCAGCGCGTAATTCATCAGAGGCGACGAGTGAGCGACTATGACTAAGTCGCAGTGCTAAGGGCAATAATCGCTGAAGCTCCTCCCGATGCTGCGGGAAACGCTCCAAGCATTCTTTCATTCCCACACCCTGCTTCAGGGTCAGTTCCAGGCAAGAATCCAGTACAGAGTTGAGGTCCTGCAATTCGTCCCTACTCATTTGCTTCCACTAATTCTGCTAGCGCTTCAAGGGCTCGATGCTGAATGACTCTTGAGGCTCCCTCGGACTTGCCAATAACTTCTGCAACTTCTCTATGAGAAAGGCCTTCAACGAAGCGCAGGATGATCACGTGTTGTTCATCATCCCCAAGCTGTTGGACGGCTCGGGCCAGACTAGCTAGATCTTGTTGGTTGGCTATCTGATCCTCGGGAAGTATTTGAGGGTCGGGTAAGTTCTCCATCCCCGTATCGTCTTCGCTAGCTCGGCTGGACTGCTTGCGATAGTGATCGACCACCAAATTCCTCGCTATGCGATAGAGCCAGCTCGTGAACCGATGTCCCCGCGGCTCATAATTTGGCAGAGCGGTCCACGCGCGGACAAACACTTCTTCGGTCAAGTCTTCGGCCAGTGGCACATCTGACACTCGAAAAAACACGTATCGGTAGATGGCGTCCAGGTGCCGAGTGTAGAGAGTGCCAAACGCATCGGCATCGCCATCGATGGCCTGCGATACGAGAGCCTGCTCTTGCTCAGCCTCCGCAATGTTAGATTCCGAGGCCATCAGTCCTTCTTTTGAAACGCATAGCGGCGGATAATGTTACATCGCAGTGCACAGGTTTTTTTGCGCGTGGATAAGCTTGCTGTTGAGGAGACAATCTGAAGACCTACCTTACGTTTCGACCGGGGAAAATCGAAAAAGGGATCCTTTCGGATCCCTCGATGCGCATGAAGCACAGTTTCCAATTGCTGGGCATTAGCCCCCGTCAATCTGCACCGTGACGTCGAGGGTCGTAGTCTCGCCCTTGAAGATCTGGATCTGCTTGGGAAGGCCAGAGGTGCCCTCGGGGCCATCGTGGGTAATGTCGATCGTGTAAAGCCCTGGGAGCAGAAGCGCGTGATAGAAACCGTTGTTGTCGATATCAGCACGCATGACCTCTACAATCCCGTTGCCCTCCAGGATCAGAATCTGGCGCGCGGCGTAGTCGGCTGGAGAAGGTGTCGGCGCGATCTCCCCTGCGCTGACTACCGGATTGAGTGTAACGTTACCGCTCAGCGTACCGGTCTTCTCGCCGCCGCAAGCGGCCAATAACATCGCACCTGCCAAGACCCCCACCCAAAAAAGATTTCGTTTCATGTGCTCGACCTCACCACTCCAGTCCCACAAATCATAGGGCGCTCGGTCTGAATGTGCGATCCCACTTCCGTCCCGGTGCGAAAAGAGCCGGACACCTAATAATTGACCTGCTGTTCTGCTTGGTTTGGTGTGGACAGGATAATTCTTGTCCTGTATCGGCATTGATAAGTTTGACTGTAGGATAGTTTTCGCCACCTGATTCGCTCTAAACAATGGACGAAAATCATGCCCGACCTTCGTCGAAAGATCTGGATGCTAAGCGATTTTCATGTGAGAATCTAAGGGATTACCGGAGCCAAACATGACCGAAAATGCCATCGTTGCAGACAATCTAACTTATCAATATGGCGATCTAACCGCGGTAGATCACGTCGGTTTCCAGGTGGCCGAGCGCGAGATATTCGCCTTCCTCGGACCAAATGGTGCTGGGAAATCTACTACGGTCAACATGCTCACGGGCCAACTTAAGCCCAAAGACGGCACAGCAACGGTGCTCGGAATGAACGTCTCCGAAGACCCAAACAAGGTGCAGGGCAAGATCGGTGTCTGCTTTGAGATCACCAATCTGTACGAGCAACTCTCAGCTAAAGACAATCTGATCCTGTTTGCCAAGCTTTTTGGGGTCAAGGACTTTGATGCAGAGCCCCTTATCAGTCGAGTGGGTCTTGATGGGCGTGGAGAGGATCTGGTCGAAACCTACTCCAAGGGTATGAAGCAGCGTCTCATGGTCGCCCGATCTCTCGTGAACCGGCCTGAAATCCTGTTCCTCGACGAGCCCACGGAAGGCTTGGATCCGCAATCCTCCTTGGCTATACGCAACATCATCCTTGAGGAACGCGAGCGTGGCGCCACCATCTTCCTGACCACACACGATATGACGGAGGCGGACAAGCTCAGCGATCGGGTGGCGTTTATCGATGGCGGCAAGATCGCAGCGCTCGATACTCCCCACAACCTCAAGCAACAATACGGCAAGCGAGTTCTGCGAGCCGAAGTCTCCGCCGGCGATGGCAAGCTGCAAGAACGAGAAATCGAGATGGACAAGACTGGCACGGCAGCTGAGGTCGAGCAGCTCTTCGAGAAGGAACAGGTGATCACGGTCCATACCGAAGAAGCTACGCTGGAGGACATCTTCATCCAGATCACCGGGAGAGCGCTCGACTGATGAAGCTTGAAATGCTGGGCGCGGTAATTCGCAAGGATCTGAAACTGTGGTTCAAGAACCGTTACCTGGCGGTTATTACGATACTTGCGTTGTTTGGCTATGCATTGATCTATCACCTTCTCCCCAGCCAGATCGATGAGACGATTGAAATCGGCCTACTCGCTCCGGAGATCGCCTCGGCGCTTGCGGCTCCACTGGAGGATGAAGGCATCATCCTGGAAAACTACCCCACTGAGGCAGCCTTAAAGGAAGCGGTGACGGAAGGCGACGTGCCCGTGGGCGTCCGGTTCCCGTCTGACCTGATCCAGCTGCTGGCGCGCGGAGAGAAGCCGGTGGTGGATGTCTATGTATCGGCCGACTTGCCAGAGGAATTCCGCGATCTTTACCCCATCCTCGTCGAAGAGTGGGTGGCATTGATGGCCGGAAGCTCCATGCCGGTAGAGTTTAACGAAGAGATCCTCGGTGTCGACATGGCGGGCTCGCTCACACCGACCCGGGACCGAATGCTGCCGTTGCTCGCAGTCTTTGTGCTCATGGTGGAGGTGCTCGGGCTGGCCAGCTTGATTAGTGAGGAGCTCACGGCTGGGACCATCAGCGCGCTGCTCATCACACCGCTCAGCACGGAGGGTCTGTTCACCGCTAAAGGCATCTTTGGAGTCGGATTCGCGTTCATACAGGTCACCTTGCTCATGCTTGTTACAGGTGGCTTGATCAAGCGACCATTGCTCATCCTGCTGATCTTGCTTGCTAGCGCAGTCATGGTTACCGGGATTGCATTCGTGCTCGCTTCGGCCTCGAGAGACATGATGTCGGTCATGTGGAAGGGAATGTTAGCCATAGTGATCCTGGCAATTCCTGCAATGAATGTATTGCTTCCCGGTCTGACTACCGATTGGATAAAGGTCATCCCCTCCTACTATCTCGTGGATGCAGTCCATCAAGTCGTAAATTTTGATGCCAGCTGGGGCGCGGTCTGGAGCGATGTGTTGATTCTGGCCGCTTTCGCAGCAGCCTTTCTGTCACTTGGTGTTGTTGCATTAAGGAGGCAATTCCGATGAGTCTTCGCCGCACCGGTGTCCTGCTCTGGAAGGAGCTCACCAAAGGCTCTCGCAGCTTCATCTTCATCATGGCTCTCGTGGTGCCGGTACTGATTTCACTTCTTCTGGCGCTGCTCTTTGGGACTGTATTTTCTGATCGAGCAACATTGGGAATCGTGGATGAGGGCAGCTCTCAGATCCCAGCACGCGCGGCAGAAATGGAGGCCTTAAACGTACGCGAATACGAAAGCGCCAATGAATTGAGAGATGCGGTAGCACGCGGTTCGGTGGACATCGGGATGGTGCTGCCGGAGGGATTTGATGATCAAGTAGCGGCCCGCGAGCCAACGGAGGTCGCAGGCTATATCTGGGGAGAGAGCGGTCTGGACAGCCGCGCCATTCTGGGAACCTCGATCCTATCCTTATTTCGGGACGTCGCGGGCTACGAACCGCCGGTCGAGATCGTCACAACCACACTGGGAGAATCGCAGACCCTTCCCTGGGAAGACCGTCTGCTCCCATTGATCGTGCTCCTAACGATTATGCTCGGAGGCATGATGGTACCCGCTACGTCCATGACTCAAGAGCGCCAGGATCGAACTCTCTCAGCGCTCACCATCACTCCGGCTACGCTTGGAGAAGTGCTCACTTCGAAGGGGATAGTGGGTGTATTGGTTGCCTCCACGATGGCGATCGTCACGTTGACGATCAACGACGCATTTGGCGGGAATGCCGTGCTGCTCATAGTGGCATTGATCCTTGCCTCCATCATGGCCGTCTCATTCGGACTGCTATTGGGTGTAATGACCAAAGACATCAACAGCCTGTTTGGCACAATTAAGGCCATGGGCTTAATTCTGTATGCGCCTGCGCTGGTCTTTATGTTCCCTGAGATCCCACAGTGGATTGCGCAACTGTTTCCGACCTACTACATCATTCGACCGATCATCGAGATCACTCAGATGGGAGCCGGCTTGATCGATGTGCTACCAGAGCTATTCGTTCTGATCCTGCTCATCGCGGCACTCCTTGCCATCACCGCCTACGCCGCAAGGCGCAAGGCCGAAGCTGCCGCCTAATCCCCCGATTCCGGAGGAATAAGGAGGACCCCAGCTTCAGGCTGGGGTTTCTCCTTGATTGAGGGAACAGTCACGGGGCGGACGTCAACTCGATTTGGAAATGCGATTCAGAAGTTAGATCACCACGCCGCTAACTAATACTCCCACCACAAGGAGCCACTCCCACAAATTGATAGTTTTCGAGAGGCTCTGAAAGCACATGACAGGGCAAATGACGGAGAATGGGCCGGTTGTGAGATCCATGATTCAATCGTGAGGTGAATGTATGAGCACACTCTCCCCCGCTTCTAGGCACTCCAATTTCTCCTCGATTCCCCGCACCCCGCTGGCAGTGGTCGGAATCGCGCTTGGGCTTGGCCTGGCGGTCGAGATCCTCTTTCACGATCATCCGATTGGGATCTCGTTCCCGATCTGGGCCGCGCTCGGCATTGCAGTCATCCTGATGGCAAGCAAACAGGAGGGCGTTCGCCCTGCTCGGACCACGTTGTTTCTCATACCAGGGATCTTGTACTTCGCTGCCGTGGCTGCAGTTCGCCTAGAGCCGCTGACGGTGGCATTGAGCATGCTTGCCACCCTGCTGTTGTTTGCGTTGACGGTGCGCGAGCTGCTTCACGGTCGCCTTCATCGGTACGGTTTCATCGATCTTGCGCTCACCTGGCTGACGATACCACTAGAGGCAACACTACGTCCCTGGCCAACGCTGGGCCTCGCCTCGCGCCAGATCACCGGCGATCGAGTAGCCCGCAGTCGATTATTTGCGTTGTTGCGCGGTCTGCTACTCGCTCTGCCGGTGTTGATTGTGTTTGTCGCCTTGCTGGCGACTGCGGATCTGGTTTTCGGTGATCTGGTCGAAGACGCGCTGGCCTGGCTCGATCTTGAGCGTATCGCGGAGTATGTCGGTAGAGGGCTTGTGGTTTTGGTTAGCGGTATTTTCTTCCTGGGCGCCCTGGTCACGGCGCTAAGCGCGCGGGAACCTCGCGAGCTGATCGGAGAAGATCAGCCGATACTCAAGCCATTTGTGGGTGCAATCGAATCCAGCGTGGTGCTTGGATCGGTCGTCTTGGTTTTTGCTATCTTCGGATTGATCCAGCTTCGATATCTGTTTGGCGGCGAAGCCAATATCGCATCGTATTCGTCGTGCTGCTGTACCTTGGGCGCTTACGAGCGTTCGCGCCGATTGTGGTGGGCGCTGCTTTGGGGTTCGCCGCCACGTTGAGCCTCATGAACATCGATGGATTCATCGCGCAGCGCAACCTGGCACGGTTTGAGCAGACCGGCGACCTGGACGTTGCTTATCTGGCGCAGCTATCCCCCGACGCTCTTCCCGCCATAGTGGAGTGGGCTCAACGCGCTACCGTCGGGCAGCCCACAGAACTCACAGCTCAGCTGGCCTGCCAGGCCAGGATCTTGGATGCCAACATGAGGAACAGCTCGTGGCAGTCGCTTCACGCTGGCCGCCAGCGCGCATGGAACTCATTAACCGGGCTCAGCGATAGCTTGGATGGCCATCAAGTCCGGATGGAAGGAATGGTCTGGTTCGTAGCGGATTTAGAGGGTGAGAAAGTTCCCTGCCTGGGAGTGTGGCAAGATTAATCAGGGTTCCGCTAGTCAGAAGCGATCACGGGCTCGACGATCTCCCAGGTGGCGCCGCCATCCGTGGTTCTAACCAGCGCGATCTCGCCCTCATTGGTCGCAACTGCCCAACCTGTGTTCAGATCCACAAAGCTGTATTGGCCGTCCCACTCAACTGATTTGATCTTGGTCCAGGTGGCTCCACCATCGGTCGACCGGTATTGATCTCTTGCGAGAGCGAGCATTGTCCCATCATCAAAGAACCGCAGCTGACCACCAGGGAATTCATGAATCTCCCAGCTAATTCCCGTGTCCTCGGTGGAGTACAAATACGAGCTCTCAACAAGATCGTCATCGGCGAGCATCAAGCAATCGACCTTCAGCACGCCCGTCTGTTCTGAAACCAAGGTCGGTGAGCTGGAATAGCAGTAGCCCACTTCGGGAGCGCTCGGCGCTTGCGGCGTACGCGGTAGGGTCAGCTGGTTCCACGTACCGCCACCGTCTTCGCTGATTAGAAGAAAGGCATCGGCGTAGTTTCCCTGGCAGTCGACGGTCACCCAACCTGTCTCCGCGCCGTGAAACTGGATTCCTGTTTTGAAACAGATCTGAAGGTCTTCATCTTCATAAGGATCGACGATCGGGTCCCACGATAATCCACCGTCGAGCGTTCGATAAAGCGCTACTAACTCGGTCCCCATCCCGGCTTCAACGCTCTGCATCAGCCACCCATGATCACCATCTGTGAAAGTCAGCGTCGAAAGCGGCGCCCACGCGTCACCGACACCGATGCGTGCCCAGCCGCTCAAGTGTGGCCTAACGTGCCACATCAAATCGCTGCCACGGTAGAGAATCCAGGCTCGGTCGGCACCAAAGTGTACGGCGCCCAGGTCTCTTGCCATCGGCTCAACAGAGACCCAATCTTCGGAAGGACTCATATCGATCCAGGTTTGGCCCCCGTCCTCAGTCCACAAAACATGGTCGTGTGAGAGCGGATCGTCCTCTGAAGCTCCAATAGCCCAACCCTCCAACGAAGACTGCATATGAATCGATCGGACTACCGGCATCTGGCCAGGCTCAAACGGCTCGATGGAACGGCTGGTGCTCGGTCGCGTAGCTTCCGGAATGATTGAGGGCTCCGTGGATGTGGTTTGCATCGGCGTTACCATTGGAGTTTCCGTGACTGGCGGAGGTTGTACTGCTGGTGTAGATGAAGGTCCAGGCGTCACTACAGAGCCTGGAACACAACCTGCGCTGGCCCCAATCAGGCTCACCATCAACAACCTACGAAAATGATTGCTATATTGGTGCACTGCACCTCGTCTGAATTCCCGTAACGATTTTAGAACGCCTCTCTGCTATGCTCCGCTTGAAAGCACGGTGACGAGACTACACGTCTACATGCATAGGATCGCGCAGTGTTGGTAACTAGGCAAAAGACAAGGCTGCAAGAGCTGTACCGAGATTTCCCACGTCCTTTCTGGACGCTCACAGGGGTTACCTTCATCGACCAGGTGGGCGGCGCTCTGCTCTACCCCTTTTTCGCCCTTTACTTCACCAACCGCTTCGGTGTCGGCATGACCGCAGTCGGTGCTCTGTTTGCCCTTTATGCAGTGTCGAGCATGGCTGGGCAGCTGATTGGCGGTGCAATCTCAGATCGATTTGGTCGGCGCTCCATGTTGACTTTCAGCCTCATCACGACCTCCACCAGCGCGCTGCTCATAGGGGTGGCTGAATCCTTGGTTGTCGTCTATGTGCTGGTCCTTATGGTTGGTTTGTTGGCCGAGACCGGGCAACCTGCTCGCCAAGCGATAGTGGCCGATCTGTTGCCGGAAGAGAAGCGCGCAGAAGGCTATGCTGTCATGCGCGTGGTCTTTAACTTGGCAGTCGCCATCGGCCCCGCGATTGGCGGGCTGGTTGTGAGCCACTCTTACCTGGCGCTTTTCGTGACGGACGCGATCATCAGCTTGATGGCGGCCCTGATCGTGTGGTGGGCACTCCCTGAAACTAAGCCGGCTGATGTTGAGTCCGAGGGAGAAAGAGGAGATTCGTCCGAGCTTGGTGGCTATGGAACCGTGCTGCGCGATCGCCCGTTCATTCTCTTCCTATGCGCAGGCATGCTGATTAGCCTGGTCGGAATGAACCTCTTCACCACGCTCGGGGTGTACTTACGAGGCGCATATGGAGTACCTGAGCGAAGCTACGGGCTGCTGCTAAGCATGAACGCACTGCTGGTAGTTGCTTTTCAGATTCCGATCGGCCGGCGGGTTGAGCGCTACCCGCCTATGATCGCTATGGCAGTCGGCTCAGTAATCTACGGATTTGGATTCGGGATGTTTGCTTTCGTGAAGACGAGCTTTCTCTTCATAGCCGCGATGGTTGTGCTCACACTCGGGCAAATGGTAATCGGTCCGGTGTCACAATCGCTCGTAGCGCGGTTTGCTCCGGAAGACATGCGAGGCCGCTACATGGCGATTTACGGAATTTCATGGGCCGCCCCCATGGCCTTTGGCCCACTCCTGGCAGGGCTTGTTATGGACAACTCGGATCCCCGCCTGCTTTATTGGATCTCAGGGCTATTGGGTTTACTGGCCGCAGCAGCTTACGTTGGCCTGCACATTCAGATGCGGGAAGAGCCGGCTGTGGTGCTGGCGGAGGCGAGTGATCAGTAGCTTGGAAGAAACTGGGGTTTACGGGGCGAGCTGTACGCTCTCGACCTGCACTGTCTGCAGGATATCGATGGGAACGGTGAGCTCTTCCCCTTCGACGACGATTTTCATTTCCCCGCTCAACGTCTGATCCACGACCGAGTTAGCGAGACCGGTTCTGAGATCGACCTGAATCATACCCTCCTGAGTCCCCATGATCGTAAATTCGAAGTCGAGCAAACCCAGGTCTATCCCCCCCTCACCCGAGCCCGTGCTGATCTCCGATCTCACCTCGATCAGAGCCGTATTCTCATCAAAGTCTAGAAGTGTGTAGGTGTTCTCAACAACAATCGGCAGCATGGCCGTGGTTTCCTGAGTGGAGCTCCAGGTATCCCCAACCTGCAATGTGCCCTCTGGAAATTCGAACAGCAAGCTGCTGATCTGATCCTTCATTGTCTGCTCGTTAAATTGCTCCCGAAACGTTAGTTCAAAAGCCTGGCGGGTCTCGAGATCCGTGAAATCCATCTCGGACAGCATTCGGTCGTACATTTGCTCCAGGCCCTCGATCTCCAGGACTTCTCCATCGGGGGCAATCCGCATGGAAAAGCCGCTGCCCACGATGGCCGCGAATCCTTCGGCACTCTCGGGAATCTGGCTTGGCGGATCTGCAGAATCATACGAATCCGTTCCAAATGGGGTGTCCGTCTCGAAAAGGACACGCGTGTAGGCGACATCCACCCAAGCGCTCCCATCCGCCTCACGACTGGTCACCGAATAGGTATATTCAAAGCCTATGTTTTGGCCGATTTCGAAAATCTGACCCTCGAAATTTTGGGAAAGGGTCTGGGTGGTGAGCATTCGGATTCGGTAGAGCGCTCCTTCTTCAAGATCGAGCTGCAGTACAACCGGATCGAGGCTTGCGCCGGATCCAGTTGGGGCTGAGGGCGTGTACGGTGAGATGAATTCGCCGCTCTCTGTGGGAACGGGCGTGACGGTAGGCTCTGGCGTGTGCGTGGGTAGTGGCGCCTCGGTCGTGGTGGCTGCTAGCTCTGGCGTTGAGGTTTCGGTAGGTGTCGGTGTTGTGGCGGCAGGTGAAGGCACTGCCGTGCAGGCAGCAGCCGCGACCAGAAGCAGCGTAGCTAATACAAACCCGAATGGGGTGGCTGTACGTAATCTCATTGAGCGGATGGGGAAGTGGCTATACCAGCGGGTTGGTTTGAGCTAGCGGTCCAGTTCCAACACCTGGTGCTGGCTCGCGGTACGTGTTGAGTTCTTGCATCACGAGGTGGGCAATGCGCTGCCCGGCGGCCGTTGGCGGGCCCAAAGGCCAGAGCAGCTGCACAGCGGCCTGCATGAGCTCGATTTGCGAGGCGTACTTGGCTTTGTTGAGCCGTAGGAACTTGATGATGTCTTCGTCCGTGATCGGTCTTTCCATCAAACCCTCTCATCGCGCCTGAGTGACCCCCTCCTGCACAGCATGAACACAAACTTGGCACTTTCTGCGTTCGTACCTATGAGAGTACGCGAAGTGTAAATTCCCGCAACTTACGAATTCCCTACAGTGGGGTCTGCGTCGAAGTCCTGCACAAGCGCTTCATGGGTATGCGGGGATTAAAGGCTCGAACTCAGCGCGAAATAACAACCGAAATACCGCACCCACGCTATCGATATGCTGTTGAGAGTTGAGTCATCTGCTCTTCGCTCAGCTCGAAGCTGAAGACGTCAAGGTTCTCACGCTGCCGATCAGGATTAGCCGATTTCGGGATGGCGACCACGCGCTCCTGTTGAATCAACCAGCGGAGGGCAACCTGGGCCACAGTTACGTCATGCGATTCTGCAACGGTTTCCAATGCTTGGCTCTGGCGCAGATGACCTCTATCTAACGGACTATATGCCGTAAGCAGAACATCGTTCTCCTGGCAGTAGCGGAGCATGGCATCCTGGGGATGTCCGATGAAGTATTCAATCTGGTTGGTGAAGATCCGAGCTGCGGAGGCGGACTCTGCCTCCTGCAGCTGGCGAACAGAAAAATTGCTGACGCCAATCCGCCTCACCTTCCCCCGTGTCACGAGCTCGTTCATGCCTGCCATGGTCTCCCCGATTGGAATCCTATCATTTGGCCAGTGCACGAGGTACAAGTCAATTGTGGACATTCTCAGGCGTTCCAGACTGCTGGCCGCCGCTTGAAGCACCCCATCGTGAGCAAGGTGGGAGGCGGACACCTTCGTGACCAGGAAGATTTCCGAACGATCGACGCCAGAATCGTTGATGGCACGCCCGACCTCGGACTCATTTCGATACATTTCCGCGGTGTCGATATGACGGTATCCGAGCGAGAGTGCGTTCAGCGTGGCCTGGTAGCAGGTCTTCCCACGCATGTTCCAGGTTCCGAGGCCGATCTTGGGAACGCTTTGACCTTGAAGCTCAACGTACTCCATTTACTCGGCGGGATTTCCCGCGTAATAGGCGATGGCCCTCGCGCCATCCTCGGTGCGTAGATTCAGCTGATCCCCGTCGATGCTCCAGTTAGCCACGCTTCCAAGTGCAATCAGGTACTCCGCCTCCTGCTCCATCGTGCCCTCCGGCTGTTCGCAGAACATCTCCGTTACAGCCAGCGGGCCGATCGAGATTTGCTCACCGTTAACTGCGTAGGTCCCGCCGTAATTGTTGCAGCCTGCCGAACCGGTCACGGATCCATCCTCGCTAAACACGGCTGTGATTTCATTGCTGAGTACGACGGATTCCACTCCCCCGCGGCCATTGTTTACGCCGCTCGCGATCCATTTGATCCCGGTCAGGCTGAGCGGCTCCCCTTCGACAAACGTGACTACCACTTCGCCGTTGTCGTTGGACAGGGTGAGTGTGTCACCGGAAATCTCATAAGTTGCGGCGGATCCAAACGAAGCCATGAAGCCAATTTCCTGCTCCCCCAGCGGTCCGAGGCAACCCATCAACGTAGAGCCAAGGGGTCCGATGGAAATTGAGTTTCCATCGACTTCATATGATCCGAAGAAGGAATTGCAGCCTGACGTGCCGGATACTTCGCTGTTTTCAAACTCGGCTCGGGCACCTGAGTTCGGTATCACGCCTATCGTCTCGCCATCGCTATTCTGAAAGGACTCGAGCTCCCAAACTGTGCCCTCCAAGCTCGCGCCGTCTCCTGCTGACGAGCAAGAAGCGAGCGCGAGAATTGCCATCCTAGCGAATAATATGGTCCAGTGTTTCATGGGATTCTTCCTCCGCATTTGTTCTTATGTAAATATGACGCATAAGATCTCAAGAGAGTTCCCGAATTCTGAAACGCGCATGAGAGTACCACAATTCAGGTTGCTGCCGCGACGCTGCGGAGCGTTTCAAGGGTTATCCCTACTGACATGAAAAGTTGCCCGCGCTGTACCTATCCGCTCGAAGAAGTCACGCATAAGGAAATCGAATTGGACCACTGCCGGAGGTGTGGTGGTAGCTACCTCGAGCCGGAGGGCGGCCCTCAGGTTTTTGGTCCCTTCGTCGATCCCGAAGTGTGGGCAGGATCGGCGATCGCCATAGACCTGGGACGATGGCAGCTGTATTGCCCCACAGATGGTAGCCCGCTGAAAGTCTATGAGGTGGCGTACGCCGAGGAGCTGGTTGAGATCGATCTGTGCCCCAAGTGTCGGGGCATATGGCTGGATTCCGAAGAAGGAAAGGCACTGCGTGAAATTGTCATGAACGCCGGTCAGGACGAAACGACTGGGCTCGCCACTAAGGATGTCCGCACGGGACCTATCGGATACATCTTTCAATTAATCAGCCAATTTCCACTAGAGATTTGGAACCCGATCCACAACCGACCGAGGGCCACGTTGGCCTTGATTGGCCTCATCGTTGCAGTATTCGTAGTCCAATTCGCGGACGATTTCGGCAGCTTTACCGATCAGCTGGCATTGGTTCCGGCGCAGATTCGTTCGGGAAGAAGCCTGTGGACCCTGATTACCTCTATGTTCTTGCATGCGGGGATCCTGCATCTGGCCGGTAATGCCTACTATTTGTATGTTTTTGGGGACAATGTCGAGGATTACTTGGGGGGTCGGGCATTCTTGGCGCTCTACTTTGCTGCAGGCCTGGCTGGCTCGGTCTTACAAGCGGCTATGCAGGGCGATCCTCTGACTCCGGTCGTGGGTGCCTCCGCTGCCGTTGCGGGGGTCATGGCAGCTTACCTGGTGATCTTTCCGCGAGTGAAGATCTATCAGATGTTTCGCATCCTTCGCTTTAGAGTCCGGGTGGCGTGGTTTGTGGTGATATGGATCGGATGGAATCTATTGGAGGCGCTTACAGTCGGGAGTCAGGTGGCCTGGATGGCCCACATCGGTGGATTCCTGGCAGGTGCGCTCTTTGCGTATCAATTTAGAGTACGACCCCTGAACCAGATGCTCGGTCGGACATAGGCTTCACCCGAGCCCGGCAGAGGCTATCACCCCTCCATCAATCGTCAAAATTGAACCGTTTACGTAATCCGAGAAGTCGGAGGCCAGGTATAGCGCGGCCCCAACCACATCCTGCGGCTCTCCAAAATACCCGAGCGGAGTACGGGAAAGGATGCGCTCGGATATCTCATCACTTTCGGTAAGCGCGCGGCTGAAGCGAGTCTTGATTGTTCCCGGCGCCAGCGCATTGACGCGAATTCCCTTGGGTCCGAGCTCGTTTGCTAGGACCATCGTCAGCATATTCAGTCCGGCTTTTGAGACGCTGTAGATTCCGAGCCCGGTCGAAGGCCGAAATCCTGCGATCGACGACATAAGTATGATCTTGCTACCGGCCTCCATATGAGGTGATGCCGCTCGACACAAAAGAAAAGCGCCGCGCAGGTTGACCTCCATGATCTTGTCCCACAAAGCCGCGGTTGCGTCCAGCGTTGGGCCGAAGTGGGGATTCGTTCCCGCATTGCTCACCAGAAGATCAACTCCTCCGTATGTCTCGACCGTTCTGTCGATCAGCCTCTGGATGGCATCTTCATCCCCGACATGCGTCTCGATCGGAAGAGCCGATCCACCCTCTGCCTTGATCTCGCTTGCTGCGATCTCCAGACCTTCTGCTTTCCTGCTAGCCAACACGACTTTGGCTCCAGCCGCAGCATAGGCCCCCGCGATTGCGCGGCCAAGTCCGAATGAAGCACCCGTCACAATGGCGACCTTATCCTTCAGGGATATTTCCATCTAGCCTCCAACCGAACCTGATAGCTTATTCTGCGTGCGGATGTCCGGCAGGTCAACCCTGTATGTGCGATCGCGGACGCTATAATGATGCCGGAATCATGCAAGAGATCGAATACCCTACCGTGCGAGAGCTGATGCAAGAGCTTTCCCAGGAAATCTGGAAGGTGCTCGGTCTTGCCCCGGATACGCGCTTGAGGCATTTGCTCAATCCCCTGCTGTGGGCCCCCCTGCGTCGCTTTGCAGAAGTAGCGACGCGATTTGACCGGACGGTGGCCGAGTCCGGCTTGCGAGAAGCCGCTCGGGAAGCGCTCCCAAGATTCGTGAATCGCCTTGAAGTTGAGGGCCAACAACAGGTCCCTGCCGCCGGACCGCTGCTCGTGGTATCCAATCATCCAGGATCAGCGGATGGTTTAGCGATCGCAGCCAGTCTTCCGCGCAACGATCTGAAGATCGTGGTCAGCGCCCTGCCTTTCATTCGCAGCCTTCGGAACTCGGCCGAGCACTTTATCTATACCGATCCTATCGAGCCACACAAACGCATGGAAGTGGTACGCTCTAGTGTTCGCCATCTGCGGGATGGAGGCGCGTTGCTGCTGTTTCCGAGAGGTAAAGTAGAGCCGGATCCAGCCTGGCTTCCCGGAGCAATGGAATCGCTCTCGCGCTGGTCGGCCAGCCTAGGGTTGATTGCACGCGAGGTTCCCCAAGCCAATGTCGTGACCACCATCGTCAGCGGCGTGCTCGCGCGCGGGAGCCTGCGCAATCCGGTCACTCGCTGGCCAAGAGATCCGCGGCAGCGACAACTGCTGGCCGAGATCGTCCAGGTCATCCAACAGGCGCTGCTACCCTACGCTATATCGGTTACTACGCGCCTGAGCTATGGCAAGCCGATCGTCGCCGGAGATCGAGATGCGCGCGAGCTCACACGAGAGATCGTAGAATATGCGAAGGAATTGCTGCACGACCACCTGACCCCAGCAGGTGGAGAGATGAGGGCTACCTCCTGATCCCTGTGGGGTCCGCGCTCGGAAACAGAAACGATGCGAGGGCATCCTCAATGAATCACTCGGATGTCAATGCGCATCAATACATACAGCATCACCGACGGAAATCAATTTACGTATGAGAAACAATATCGACTGGTGTTCGAAACGAATCCTTATGGAGCTCGCTGAACTAACCTAATGACTGGCGAGATGGGACTCGTGCTGGCGATCCTCTTTTTCGCTTTTGTGCTGCTGGTCAGCGAAAAGGTTCGGATGGACGTGGTCGCCTTGATGGTGCTTGGCGGCCTTGCACTCTCCGGTCTTGTCACCGATGCGCAAGCTTTATCCGGATTCAGCAGCCCAGCCGTCGTGACGGTCTGGGCAGTGTTCATCCTGAGCGGCGGCTTGACGCGAACCGGCGTGGCGAACATCCTGGGCGATCAGGTGTTCAAGCTAGCTGGCGGTGGTGAGGCGCGCATGATTGTGGTCATCATGCTGACCGCAGGGGTGATGTCAGCTTTCCTCAACAATGTAGGCGTGGCAGCTTTGCTGCTCCCGGTGATCATGGACCTGGCGCGCCGGACCGGGACTCCCCCTTCTCGCCTTCTAATGCCGCTAGCCTTTGGAGCTCTGCTTGGAGGCCTGACAACCCTTATCGGAACACCTCCCAATATCCTGGTCAACCAGGCATTGGTGGGCTTCGAGCTCGAGCCGTTCGCATTCTTTGACTACGCCTACGTAGGCATTCCGGTAATGCTTGTAGGAGTGGTTTTCATGGTGTTGGCGGGCCGCTACATCCTGCCCAGCCGTGACATCACCAAGTCCTCCACGGATGCCGATCTAGGAACGCTTTTCGGATTCCAGGAGCGGATGTTCTATGTGAAGGTCGG
This sequence comes from Anaerolineales bacterium, assembly GCA_046759305.1. Classification (GTDB taxonomy): domain Bacteria; phylum Chloroflexota; class Anaerolineae; order Anaerolineales; family E44-bin32; genus JADFRG01. Next base: position 18,547 of record JBHIBY010000016.1, on the reverse strand, counting down.
GGTGGGATCTGCCTTGAAGGATCGGACGCTGGCTGCCAGCCGGATGGGCGCAGCGCTGGGACTCAACGTGCTGGCAATTCTGCGTGAGGACGAGCGCCACCTGGCGCCGGGGCCCAGCGCACTTCTGCAGGAAGACGACGACCTGATCGTTCAGGGTAGCCTGGACCGTTTGCAGGAGCTCCACGGCCGTCAGAACCTGGAAGTCGATGAGCAAGCGGTCGATATCGAGGCACTCGAATCCCCCGAGACTGCATTTGCGGAGGTGCGGATCGCGCCAAGCTCCCCGCTGGTGGGTCGCACTTTGCTACAAAGTGGGTTTCGCCACCAATTCGGTGTGAGCATATTGGCCATTCGACGCGACGGCAGGATCCGATATACGGATCTCTCCGACCAGCCGTTGAGCGCAGATGACCACTTATTGGTCCAGGCGAACCGCATGCAGATCAAATTCCTGCGCGGAATTCTCGAGTTCCAAACCGTGAACCGACTCAACACGAATGAGGTTCAAGATCAGTTTGAGCTCCAGGAGTGTTTGCTGGCGTTGAGCATTCCCCGTGATTCAAGCCTCGCCGGGAAGAGCCTGGAGGAAAGCCGATTGGGCGACGCCTTTGGCCTATCGGTGCTGGGCATTGAGCGGGACGGTCAGAATCGGTTGGCCCCCACTCCGGACGAAGTGGTCGAGGCCGGTGATCGACTGCTCGTGCAGGGTGGTCCGAAAGACATCGAAACTTTGCGCGGGCTTCGAGACCTCATTGTTGATACCGAGCGCCCCATCGATATGGAAACGCTGGAGAGTGGCCGAGTGGGGCTGGCCGGCGTAGTGCTGTCGCCCTCCTCGACGCTAGACGGAAAGACGCTTCGTCAGCTCCACTTTCGAGACAAGTATGGTTTGAGCGTGCTTGCCATCTGGCGCGGCGGAACACCACACCGGTCGGACCTGCGTAACTTTCCCCTCAAATTTGGAGACGCCTTGCTTCTCTATGGGCCTCGCGATCGGTTGAGAGTGCTGGGCAGCGAGCCGGATTTTCTCGTACTAACGCGTGAAGCACAGGAGGAACCACGAATTACGAAAGCCCCGTTGGCAGCACTCATCATGGCGGCTGTGTTGGTTCCGGTGATAATTGGCTGGGTACCGATCGCGATCGCGGCCGTGGTCGGGGCTACAGCGATGGTGCTCACGCGCTGTCTGACCATGGAGGAAGCCTATCGTTATATCGAGTGGCGAGCGGTGTTCCTCATTGCCGGCATGCTGCCGTTAGGGATCGCAATGCAGCAAAGCGGTACAGCGGCTTTCATCGCGTCCCAAGTGGTTGATCTAGTCGGTGAGGCCGGCACGGCAGCGGTTGTGACCGCCCTCTTTGCGCTGACTGCGGCCACTTCCCAGATCATGCCAAATGCTGCGGTGACGGTTCTCATGGCGCCTATCGCCATCAATACCGCAGCCGATCTGGGGATCTCCGTCCACTCGCTGGCGATGGTGATCGCTATCTCCGCCTCTGCAAGCTTCTTAAGTCCTGTCGCCCATCCAGCCAACAGCCTGGTCATGGGCCCTGGCGGGTACAAATTTAGTGACTATTTGAAGGTAGGTTTGCCTCTGACGGCGGTGGTATTGATCGTCACCCTGATCTTCTTACCGATCTTCTGGTCGTAGCTTTTCCCCGTTCTAAAATCCCAAATTGGCTGCTTCTTCGAAGAAGTGCCCTTGATACGCTGCCTGGAGTAGAATGGGCGCTCGCTGTGGAAACCTTGAAAATGAAGCGCACTCCACTTTTGCTGGCTCTCATCGCCGCGGCCTTTGTCGGTGCATGCACTACCGAACCATCGCCGATACCCACCGCCGCACCTGCGCCGACCGCGGCTGACGCAGCTGCGCCTGAGCCAACCGATACGGCAGTCCCTTCGCCAACGGTGGAGGCGGTCAAAATCGAATCAGAGACCCTCGACACCTTGGGATCGGCGGAAGTTCCGAAGGCGGACCCTATCGACCTAGCGCACAGGTTAGGGGGAGTAACCGAGGAGATCCCGGAGATGCTGGACCCACCTGCAGCGCCGCTCCAAGTTGGCGCTCGCCATGTTTTCCATGCAAGCAATCAAGATACAGACGATCAGTTCGATGTGAACGCCACGCTGCAGTATGTGACAGATCATGCCTACTTCTGGATCGGCAATAGCGCAGAGTACGATGAGGCTGAGTTGGAGCGACTTGCGCTGACCTTCGAGAACCGCATTTATCCTGTTACCCGCGAGTTCTTCGGAAGCGAGCCTAATCCGGGCATTGACGGCGATCCGCACATTTACATCCTGTATGCAAAAGGGTTGGGATCTGGCATCGCAGGCTACTTCAGCTCCGTCGACTCGGTGCACCCGCTTGTGCGGGAGGATTCCAACGGGCACGAGATGTTCTATTTCAACGCATCGACGGTAGATCTAGATCAAGAATTCACCTACGGGGTACTGGCTCATGAGTTTCAACACATGATTAACTTCAATGTCGATGTCGATGAGGCGCTCTGGGTGAGCGAGGGGCTCGCCGAACTCTCCGCACATCTCAACGGATTTGGCACCGCCATCCGACACCCCTTGTACACCAATGATCCGGATCGATCCTTAAACGACTGGGATCCGGACGATGCAGGACCCAATTACGGTGCGGCATCTCTCTTCATGTATTACTTTTTCGACCGTTTCGGAGAAGACCTGACAAAGGAAATGGCAGCGCATCCCGCCAACGGCCTGGCGGGTATCGATCTAGCGTTTGAGGAGGCTGGAGCGGTGGACCCCTTGACCGGAGAACTCTACGGTGCGGATGGCGTCATCCTAGATTGGGTTATCGCGAACTACCTGGATGACCAGGATGTCGCAGATGGCCGATTCTCGTATGAGGAGTTCGCGCAGCTGAGCAAGACAACCCTGACGGAAGGTCTGAGGAATTGCCCCAATCAGGAAAAGCAGAGAGAAGTGAACCAATTTGGCGTTCATTACGTAGGGTTCTTTTGCGAAGGTCAGCGTATATTGGCCTTCGATGGCGTGGATGAGAATCAGCTCCTTCCTACCGATCCATTTTCAGGCGAATACGCTTTCTGGTCCAACAAAGGCGACACGGCCGACATGCGCTTGACGCAGACCTTCGATCTGACGGATGTCAGCGGCCCAGCAAGCCTGACTTATCAGACCTGGTACGACATAGAGGAAGTTTGGGATTATGTATTCCTGGTTCTCTCCGACGATGGGGGGGAAAGTTGGGAGATCCTTCAGACACCGTCCAGTACTGACCGCAATCCAAATGGCAATAGCTACGGGTGGGGCTACACTGGAGACACACCGCAATCCCGCTGGATAGAAGAGACCGTCGACCTTTCAGATTACGCTGGGAAAGAAGTCGTTCTTCGCTTCGAGTATGTTACGGATCTTGCCCAGAATGGCGAGGGCATGATGATCGATGATATCTCGATTCCCGAGATCGGATACTTTAGCGACTTAGAAGCAGACGACGGCGACTGGGAAGCAGAAGGTTGGGTTCGCATCCAGAACGTGCTGCCCCAAACTTTTCGGTTGGCGTGGATCTCGCTCGGAGATGAGACGACGGTCGAATACATCCCGCTCGGTGCTGGCAACACAGCTCAGATTCCGATCGACATCGGCGAGGACGAAGCTGGGGTGCTGGTGGTGGTCCCCACGACACGCGTCACCCGGCAGCCTGCTAGCTATACCTACTCGTTCAGTGACTAAGCTTTACCTGAGTAGGTCCTGAATTGAGCTCTATCGAGGATTGCATTCCAGGGAAAGTTTGCTGCTCTTCAAATGATGCGAGCAAGCAGATATCATTCTCAGCTCAACCATGTACGTTAATCTATCAGAGGACTACTGCTCTTCGTACTCCGCGAGCGGAATGAAATCCACGGCTCCGAGCGCCTTGTCGACAAGGGAACCTATGGGGTGCATTCCGATCACGGTGTGACCCTCTCGCAGGCCTCCCGCCACCGCCATCCCAACCACGCGTCCCGTATGTGAGCTAACAAACGGCGACCCGCTCATCAAACCCGGCTCGAACGCTTCATCCATCACTGCCCAGGCCCCATTCTTGTCGGATTCGAGGATCGTTCCCCAACGCTCACCGTCCTCAGCCCCAAATCCTGGATAGAGCACCACCCGTTCTCCCGGTTGGGGGAAGGCGCGTTCATCCGGCTCCAAAATCACCACCGCTGGATCTTGGTCTTGAACGGCGAACAACACGTAGTCGTTAGACAGATTCATGCTGAGCCCGCGCGGTTCTCCGGGCATCCCGTGAAGCACGCGAAGCTCAATCGAGGATGCTTCCGAGCCAAGCTGCACACTCTGCAAAGCTCCAGCAAGATCAAAACTGTGCGCGGCGACGGTTGCCACCTTTCCGCCTGTCGGTAATTGGAAGATGAAGCCGCTGCCAACGAGTACCGATTCCGAGCGGTCGTAAATCGCGCGGGCTTCAAGACCGGGCCAGCCAACCGGCATATTGCCGCGCAGAGCGGTGATGGCCGGAGAGCGAGGAGTCGGGCCGAAGGGAATGCTTGGAAGCAGACGCGGAAGGGACCGGTAGCCCACAAATCCAAGGACGGCCAATGTGAATAAGGCAAGCAGAGTACCGCGAAAAACGAATTTCCAGTTCATTGGCGGGAGAGGACGGTTGACATCGATTTTCGGCTTTGGATGCACATTCTTGAGATGCTCTCAGGCTCCAATCTTCATCGGGGAGAACGTACTTCTGAGAGAGCCCATGGCTTTAGTTTTCGGTTGGGAATACGCATTCTAAAGAAGCTCCAAGGCTCCCTCCCTTGGAATGGGCTGGGTACTCTGGAGAGGGTCTTGAGCGTTAATCTTCGACCGGAATTACATAGAGACACCCAGCATGTACCGCGCCGTTGCTGTTGTCTAGCTCACTCTGTGTAATTGAGTAGGGACCAAGCGCGATGACGTAGCGTGCGTTGAAGGGCGCGATGAAGTCCACCGTGTCTGTCTTGCTGTTGCTGAAGGAATCGAGTAAGAACATCTGGAAGTCAAAGATGGAGGTTTCGCCCTGCGGGAAATCGGTGCGAATTTCATACTTCTGGTCTTGCTCTAAATCGACGTAGAACAACAATCTGCCCCCGGTTGTGATCAGTCTGAGCGGGTAACAGATCTCACTCACTAACGCCGGCGGAGCCTGGAAAGTGCGAAAAAGGAATACCAGGCTGCCTGCAGGTTTTCCAGTTCCGGGGACCGGGTTCTGGATGAGCACAGTGCCTGTGGGCAAATCGAGATCCAGGACGTCCCGGTAGACGAAATTGAGCCCACTTCGGATAATGAGATTCCGCGCATCTCGGTAGTACATTCCAATAACGTCTGGAACCTTGACCCACCCCGCCGGCAGGGGCGTTGGCGTGAAGGTTTCTGTGGGGATCGCTGTAGATGTTGGTATTTCTGTCGAAGTGGCCGTGGGAACGGGGGTCTCGGTCTCGGTTTCCGTGGCGGTTGGCTCTGGGGTCAGCGTCTCCGTTGGCGCCGGTGTATCCGTTGGAGGAATCGTTTCAGGCGTCCGCTCGATCGTCGATCCTGCCAATCCGCTGCAAGCAGCGAGTCCGAGCAATGCTATCAGGTACGCGGCCGTTCCCATCCGGCTCATGACTCTAGTCTGCGTCAGAGCGTGAATTGACGCAAGCAGGCAGAATTCATATGGAGTCGCGGGGCGCGAGCTCTATTTTGCTAGCTGCCTGCAGGCGCTACTCCGCCCTCATTTCCGTTTCCAGCCTGGTAGCGCTGCCGCAAGTGAATCGGTTCCACCGCAGGCTTGCGCACGCGGAGGTTCAGTATTTCCACAAACACCGAGAAGAACATCGCGAAGTAGATGTATCCCTTCGGAATGTGAAATTCCAATCCTTCGGCAACAAGCGAAACACCGACGAGAAGAAGGAAGCTCAAGGCAAGCATCTTCAGCGTGGGACGCTCATTGACAAACCGACTGATAGGCCCTGAGGCAACCAGCATGATCAAGACCGCGATCACGACCGCTGCGACCATGACCTCGATCTGATTGACCATTCCCACCGCTGTTAATACGGAATCCAGAGAAAAAACGATATCCAGCAGCAGGATCTGGATCACGACTGCTCCAAAGGTAGCTGCCACCGAAGCCGAGCTGTGGCCCGACTCGGCCTCCAGCTTGTCGTGAATTTCGTAGGTAGCCTTGCCGAGCAGAAACAAGCCTCCTCCGACAAGAATTACGGCCCTTCCAGTGACTATAAATTCGAATAGTGTGAACAGCGGCTCAGTCAATCCTACTAGCCAGCTCAGGGAGAAAAGCAGCGCGATGCGCATCAACATTGCGAGCAGCAGGCCCACTTGCCTTGCCCGATCTTGCTGGTCACCAGGGAGCTTGCCGGCCAGGATCGAGATGAAGATGATGTTGTCGATCCCCAGTACGATTTCGAGTGCAGTCAGAGTCAGCAGTGCGATCCAAATCTCGGGATCGGTGAGCCATTCCATATCGTCTACCCTTCTCTCGTGGCGGCTAGTTCCAATCTCTGGTCACGACTTCGTCACCCATCGTGATTTCCGCTGGCTGACTCGGATCGAGTGCCCATTTGATGCGTCGAGCTCCTTCGACGACGTCTTCAGCGGTACCCGCAAACCCGAGCCGGAGGTGACCACCCATCCCGAACTCGACTCCCGGTACAGTCACAACCATAGCTTTATCCAGTAAGAAATTGGCCAGGGCCATGGAGTCCGGATTGAAAGCTGCGAAGTCCGGAAAGCTGTAGAGGCCTCCCTGTGGCCGATCGACCGTTAGACCCTCTAGATCGGCCAGTTCATCCAGGAGCCGATCGCGATTGGCTTCTAAATGAGCGCGGAGCTGCTCCACTTCGTTTTGATCTCCTGAGAGCGCACCTTCGGTGGCGGCTTGTGAAATAACGGAAGTATTCGAAGTCATCTGGCCTTGGAGTTTGTTGATCGCGGCAGTCACTTCTTCGGGGGCGACGGACCATCCAAGCCGGAACCCGGTCATTCCATAAAGCTTTGAAACCCCGTTGATCACAATTACATATGAGGAGTCAAGCGGCTTGCTCGTGAACCGATACGCCGAGGGTGCCTCCACGCCATCGAAGACCAGGTCTCGGTAGATGTCATCCATAATGAGGTAGACACCGCGATCCTCGCAGAGCTCTACGATCTGCTCGACGAAATCGCTAGAGAAGACAACTCCAGAGGGATTGTTCGGACTGTTTAGCAAGATTGCTGCCGTGTCTTCATCGACCGCGTCGATTAGCTGATCGACCTCCGGTACGAGCTTGCCTGGCTCCGGGTAAACAAACGAGGGCACTCCACGCACCAGCTTCACCATATCCGGGTAGGAAACCCAGTAGGGTACAGGCACCACCACGTTGTCCCCAGGATTGACAATCGCCATCAGCACATTGAAAAGGGCGTGCTTCGCTCCGTTGGAGGCTACTACGTTGGCGGGTGGGACTTCCCGCGCATAACGTTCCGTCATGTAATCTGCGATGGCGCTCCGTAGAGAGGGTACGCCTGCAACCGGAGTGTATTTGATAAACCCGTTTGCTAGTTTGTCGGATGAGGCAGCAAGCGCGGCCTCTGGCGCCTTATTCTTTGGCTCTCCAACGCCAAGGTGGACGATTGGCTTGCCCTCAGCCTGCATTAGGCTGGCCCGCTCGTTGAATTTCATAGTGGCAGATTCGGAAACTGAAGCTGCTAGATCACTGATTCTCATTTCAATCTCACTTGTTAAGGACCAAGGGCAAATTGTAGTACGGAAATCCAAGGCTCTGATTCGTAAGCGCGCTCTCGATATCCTGCTTATGCGGAAGTTATAATCTCCGCTCACGGAGGTGATTTATTTCAAACACAGAACTCATCCTGACCCTCGGCAAGGTGATCGTGGCAGCTGCGTGGGCAGACCACGAGGTCTCCAACGAGGAAATCAACAGTCTGAAGGACCTTCTTTTCAGGCTGCCGGAACTAACCGGCCGCGAGTGGGCCACACTCGAGATGTACATCGAAGCGCCAGTGGGCGAAGCCGAACGCGAGCGGCTGGTGGAGCAGCTAAAGGGGCAGCTGCGGTCTTCTGATGACAAGGCGCTTGCCAAGCACGCGCTGGATGAATTGGTGAGCGCGGACGGCGTCGTCACTGACGAGGAGCGTGCTGTCATTGAGTCAATCGAAGCTGAACTCGACACGGTCAGCACCGGCCGGTTTGGCCGTCTAATAGCGGGATCGGTCACCCGAAGGGAAGAAGCGCTGCGAGATGCCCCCAATCGTGAGAAGCATTTTGAGGACTACATCAAAAACAAGGTGTACTACGGTGTGCAACTACGGATGGAAGGCGACAACGGCAAGCCTGTGAGCATGGACATCCCTGAAGCAGAGCTGCGATTGCTCTCTCTAGCAGGTGGTCTGATGGCCCGCGTGGCTCACGTCGACCTCGAAGTGACCGAGGATGAAATCGCTGCGATGGCGAAAGCGCTCAAAGGTGGCTGGAAGCTGAGCAGCGATCAGGCCGCATTTGTTGTCGAAGTTGCGATTTCGGAAATCGGTCCGGATATGGACTACTACCGATTGACACGGGAATTCTTCGAGAACACCTCCGAAGACCAGCGCGCCAGCTTTCTCAATGTGCTTTTCGCGGTGGGAGATGCCGACGGCAAGGTGTCGAACGAGGAGATTGAAGAGATCCGTACCATCGCGAATGCCCTGCGTCTACCCCACAAGCTTTTCATCGATGCCAAGCTGACAATTCCCAAAGAACGAAGAGCAAGTTAGCATTTAAAATAAAACGAAAGGCGCTCCCCGCTGGGGGCGCCTTTTTGCATCCATAGCTTTGAAAGTGCCTATCCGTCTTTAGAAATTCCCAGCGTCGCATGGAGGAATCCCCAGATGTCGGCTGCCTCTTCGATGAGCATAACAGTCGGCTTTCCTAAGCCGTGGCCAGCCTTGGTTTGGATCCGGATCAGGGTCGGTGCCTCGCCGGCTTGGGCCACTTGAAGCGCAGCTGCATACTTGAAGGAATGAGCAGGAACGACCCGGTCGTCGTGGTCGGCCGTGATGATTAGTGTGGCGGGATATGCAGTTCCTGGTTTCAGATTATGTAGCGGGGAGTAAGCCCGCAATGTCTCGAATTCTTCCGCCATCTCAGCAGATCCGTAATCACTGACCCAGGCCCACCCAATTGTGAATTTGTGGAAACGCAGCATATCCATCACGCCGACGATAGGAACCGCGGCCCCAAATAGATCTGGGCGCTGGTTCATGCAGGCCCCGACCAACAGACCGCCGTTAGATCCGCCCATGATAGCCAGCTTTTCGGGAGAAGTGAAGCCGCCCTCGACGAGCTGCTCGGCGCAAGCGATAAAGTCGTCGAAAACGTTCTGCTTGTTTTCCAACATGCCGGCCTTATGCCACTCCTCGCCATATTCGCCGCCGCCGCGCAGGACGGCCCAGGCCAGCACGCCTCCCTGCTCCAGCCAGACCAAATTGCTAATGCTGAAGCGAGGCGTCATTGAAATTCTGAAACCACCGTAGCCATAGAGCAGCGTTGGGTTGGTGCCATCCAGTTCAAGACCGCGTCGATGAGTGAGAAACAACGGCAGTTCAGTTCCATCCTTACTGCTTATGAAAACCTGCTTCGTCACAAATCCGCCAGTGTCGAATTCGAGCGGCGGAGATGAGAGCTGCTCGAGCTTCCCGTTTGCAAAGTCGTAGCGATTGACGGTGCTTGGAAAGAGAAACGACCAAAACGAGAAGAACAACTCACCATGATCACGCCTGCCGGTCATCTCAAATTCGTTGGCGACGCTAGGCACCGAGCCGAGCGTGGGAAGGTTGATATCGCCAAGGAAACTTCCATCGAGATCGTAGCGTCGGATCCGATGATGGGCATCATGTAGATACAGACCGACAAACTCGTCGTTCACCATCATCATGTGTTCAAGGGCATCTTGATTCTCAGGGACAATCGTCATCCAATTATCCGACCCGGGATTCTGAATATCGATCGCTAGCACGCGGCCGCGTGGTGTATCCAGATCCGATTGAAAGTAGAAAAGGGGTCCGTCATTGCTCAAGAATATGTACTCGGCCTCAAGATCTGGGATAAGCTGCACAATCTCCGCACGCGAATGGAGCTCTTGATAGAAGACGCGATTGCGCGAGTCGGTTCCCTGCCAGACATGGATGATCAAGAAATCATCGTCATCGGTCACTTCGGCAGCAAAGCCCCATTCCTTCTGATCAGGGCGCTCGTAAACTAGTTGGTCCTTATCTTGAGGTTCGCCAATTCGATGGAAAAACAGCTTGTGGTACTGATTGATTGCAGTGGTCTTGTCGGCGGGCGCGGGTTCGTCGTATCTGGAGTAGTAGAAGCCGCTGCTGTCATTCAGCCATGAGGCTTCCGTAAATTTGCTCCAGAGAAGCACATCGGATGTGTCTTCGCCTGAAGCAACCTCTCGTACCCGCCAGGTCATCCAATCTGATCCGCTCTCACTGGTGGCGTAGGCAAGTAGCGCGCCGTCCGGGCTGACATCCCAACGGGTCAAAGCAATCGTTCCGTCGTCGGAAAGTTGATTGGGATCCAGCAGGACATGTGCCTCCCCTTCAGGGGAGTCCATCATGTAGAGCACGTTTTGGTCTTGAAGGCCAGTATTTCGCAGTTGGAAATATCGATTTGCATGTCTTACCGGCGCGCCCTCCTTCGGGTAATCCCACAGTTCGCTGAGGCGCTCTCGTAATTGATCGCGCACCGCGATATTCTGAAGGTATCCGAAGGTAAGCTCGTTTTGGGCCTCGATCCAATCCCGAGTTTCGGGCGAGTCAGGATCTTCCAGCCAACGGTAAGGATCGGCGATTTGGTTTCCGTGGTAGTCGTCGACCTGATCAACTTTGTGCGTCCGAGGATACCTAAATGTGGTCAGTCGGAGGTGTCCTTGCCCATAGGGCTGATTGACATCGTGTCCATGGGGGAACCCATGCGGTTGATACCATCGAAGGCGATGTTGGGGTCCCAAGTAGCCGAGGTGCCGGTGGCGATGACGATGTAGTCTGACGATATCTTCCGCTCACCGCTGTCGAGAGCCGCCGACGACTGCCTTACGCTCGGCGATCGCCACCCGTTTCCTCAACTTGGCGGCTTGGATGGCGGCGCGTTGACCTGCCGGGCCGGAGCCAATGACAAACAGGTCGTAATCGTACTGGGAGCTCATATACAATCTTGGGGCTTGGCTTCGGATATGTATTCTACCCTCGAGGTCAGGATCAGGATCGAAGCCTGCCCGGATTACCGGTTTGAGAGACGGTGCTTGTGGCCGGAGCCTGGGTTATTAACCAGGCGTATCGGTTGGTGTCGGAGTCACAGATGGAGTTACGGTCGGCGTCAAGCTGGGACCTGGTGTTGGCGTCAAGGACGGAGTCGGCGAGGGTCCTGCTACGGTACCTGTCGGGGTGACCGTAGTCGTAAGATCTAAGGTTGGGCTAGGCGTGAGCGTTGGCGTGGGGGCAGTGGCAGTCAGGCAGACTACGGTGACCGCTTCAGCCGTCGGAACTTTGCCATCATCCTCGTGGGTTTGGAGAGATGCGTAGTATTGTGTTTCCGCAGCGCAGGGATCTTCGGCTTCCATGAGCTTATTTCCATATTGCCAGGCAGCTTGAGAATACTTCCAGCAAGCGTCCCAGATTCCGGCCGCGCAGATCTGAGAAAAGTAGTCCGTTGCCAGCGCCCAGTCCAAACCAAAGTAGCTGTTGGCGAATAAGTAGAAGGCTGCGGAGGAGCGCCAGTTCGAGGCCTGGTTGTCCAGCGGGAACAGACGTTCAGCAAGCGTCAAGTCGTAGATGCCTTCTTCTTGATCCCCGCTCCATATTTTGTCTAACCCGCGATTTCTCAGCACCGTAAACAGCAGCTGATCCACTTCCTCTCGCCGAAAGTCGGGTGCTTCCGCTATGAGGGTCATCAGCATTTCAGCTGCTGCGTCATAGTCACCTGTCCCATGCGCAGCCTGCGCCCCCGCAAATAACCCGTCCATCGAGCTCAGATCAAGTGTGGGCGTAGGAGTGATGTCGCGGGTTGGACTGGGCGTAAAAGAGGGAGTCGGCGTAGGCCGATCCAGTGCGATGAGCGCCTCGCTCAACAGCTCGCGCGCCGCGGTATTGTCTGGCTCGATTTCCAGAATATAGGTGAAGCGCTGTCGAGCTAGTTCGTAGCGGCCCTCGATCAGATCCTGCACCCCCAGGTCGAACTGTTCCTCAACGATGAGTGAAGTCTCTGTGTCGCTGCGCGCGTCGCGTTGGGTTCGACCGGAAGCATAGCCCGAGATACCGCCGATGCTCAGCACGATAATGCCAAATAGCAGAATACCCGCGACCCAAAGCAGCCAGCGGCGCGATGAGCCCTCCGGCTCAGGTTCCGCCTGAAGTGGTGGCCGAAGAGATCCTGTCTCCTCAAAGCTGCTCAAAGACGGGCTTCCTCATGCTGAATCCATATCGGAGTATGGCTATGCGCAATTCGCGCTGATCTTGAGCAGCGGTTCACAGGCCGATCCAATGTGAATTCGCCGGTGCCCTCGCCAGCCATAAAACCCCCATTGGCCGATCCAAGGTGAATTTGCTAGTGCTATCGCCAAGCATCAAACGCTCATTTACCAATCAAGCTCGTGTCCACAAACAGCTCGTCACGGATTTTGCGGATTTCAGAAGGCACGGGTCGCAGCACCTGTGCCCCGGTATCGGTGGTGTGAAATCCCACCATGCTCGGAGGTGAAATCACTTCCTGACGAATGTTCGCCTTATCAATAGATGCGCCCAGCCAGCCGAGCGATATCACTTCCTCCAGAGACATATTTGTGCGCACGCCAGAAGCCAGCTGCTGATAAAGGATCGGAGCCTTGGCAACCAGCGTACCAATCATGTCGAACCCGACCACTCGATCCAAGATAGCCAGAGCCACCTGCTGCTGACGCTCCGCGCGGGCAAAATCACCGCCCGAGCCTCGCCGTGTGCGGGCGTAGGCCAAAGTCTCGGCCCCATCCAGGTGATGCGCTTTTGCATCCAGCCACAAGCTTGTCCGGCCGATGGGGGAAATCTTTATCCGCTCTTCCACCAGCACGTCGATCCCGCCGATTTCATCGATCAGAACCTCGAACGTGCCAAAGTCGACCACCGCGTAGTATTGAATTGGCACACCTATCAGGCTTTCCACCGCCTTCATAGCCAGACCCGGTCCACCGCCCGGGAGCCGGTTTCCTTCTCCCGAGCTGTAGGCGGTGTTGATGCGGTTGTGCTGGAAGCCGGGGATATCGATCCAAAGATCGCGGGGGATGGATAGGATGCTTACCTTCTTTGTAACCGGTTCGACAGAGAGCAGAATCATAGTGTCTGATCGGGGCGCGCCGACTGCGTTCTGCCAATCCCTGAAATCCAAGCCTAGGAGCAATATTGTGACGCGCGTTTTTCCATTCCAGGGCATAGGAGTGACTTCGGGCAGAGGGATGGCCTGCGTAGGTTCGCCAGGCAATGGCGGTGGACCAATATCTGAGGAAATTGCCGCCTGGAAGGGGTTGAGGCCGGTGCCGGTCCAGGCCGCGGTAAGGTCCCTGGTGATGGAATGCACGAGGACTCCCAGCACCAGGATGGTGATCACAAAGCCCGCGGTGAGCGCCACAACCACCCACCTGGTCGGAGCCGATCCGTTTCGGTTACTCAGGTGCAATGCCTCCTGGCGAAAAATCGCATTATTGTACTCAAACGCTTATTGCATGGAAGAGACCATAAAAGCAAATGACGACCGATCCACGCGATCGCCGTCTGCTGCAGCTTATCACCCCACAGATAATGTGCAACTCGCAGCAATCGTCAGGCGACGGCGATTGATAATCCAATTGCAATTGAGCGAGGGTACACTTGGCTCTCATATCTCATAAGTGAGCATCTAACGCAAAGGAGAATTCATGGAAAGAGCTTTGAGTCTCGGAAAGCTCCGGGGCCTTCAAGAGATCGCAAATCCCCATGGTCTCTTCACCATCACCGCTCTCGATCATCGGGGGTCGCTCCAGCGAGCTCTGAATCCCGAAGATCCAAAATCTGTCGCCTACCAGGACATGGTCGATTACAAGCTGAAACTGCTGAATGCGCTCGCGCCGCACTCCAGCGCAATCTTGATCGACCCTGTGTTCGGAGCCGCACCGGCCTTGAAAGGTAATCACATTTCTGGAACTCAGGGCTTTCTGGTTAGCCTGGAGGCAACCGGCTACACCGACTCTGAAGGCGATCGCGTCACCACCGCGGCGGATGGCTGGGGGGTGGACAAGATCAAACGAATAGGCGCCTCCGCGGTGAAAATCCTCCTTTATTACAACCCCGGCAGCAGCACCGCCGAACAGCAAGAGCAATTCGTGGTTCAAGCGGCCGAAGATTGCCGAGCTAACGACATCCCCATGCTTGTGGAGCCGATGACCTATCACATTGTTGGCGGCCCAACAAAAGGCACCGCTGAGTTTGCGGAGCTTAAAGCCGAGATGGTTATCGAGACGGCCCGCCGGCTGTGCCCGCTTGGCATCGACGTCCTCAAGGCCGAATTCCCCGACGATCCCGACTTCGAAAGGGACGAAGCCAAGATGGCCGATCATTGCAGGGAGCTGACTGAAGTTGCCCAAGTACCGTGGGTACTGCTCAGTGCGGGAGTGGATTACGACACATTCAATCTGCAGACAAGACTCGCATGCGAGAACGGAGCTTCAGGTTTCCTGGCCGGACGCGCGATCTGGCAGGAAGCTCCGGGGCTTCCTAAGGGAGAGCAGGATAAATTCCTCGGTTCGACTGCGGTCGGACGCCTCGAGGAGCTAACCAGCATCGCCAATGGCAATGGACGACCCTGGACAAGCGTGTATTCCTCTGAGCTGGGAGCGATCGACGTGGCAGAGGGTTGGCAAAAAAGGTATTAATTCCCAGGCTTGGCAAATGGCCGAGTTGGACACACGCGACTTGTCGGAGCCTTAGCCTGCACGATTTTGGCCGTAAAGTTAGTCCTCATCGGGGCGTAGTTTCCCTACCTCTGCGCAGCTACTTCTTCGATCATAAGATTGTTGACTGTCGATTCGCGCCGATTCCCCTTTTATCGTGCATTTTGGCAGCCGATCCGGTGGGACCAAAGCGTAAATTGCGCTTGAGGTTCTGCTAGCTAAAATAGTCTATGGAATGCGAGATTGCCCGAATTGCTCTCAAGAGATCCAGGACGAAGCGGTTTTCTGTCGGCATTGCCATACCGAGCTTGAACCGCCGCTCTGGCTTACCTCGATGCGCAGATGCCCCTACTGCGCGGAGTGGATCGAAAACGACCTCGAGCGATGCGGATACTGCGATCGAACGGTATTCGCTTCGGGAGACGAGCATGCAGCACCGTTCGTAGAAGCCAGCTCAGCTCCGGCCGATTTCACCCAATCCCTCAGACAAAATCTGCTCGATGAAGATTCCGACGAGGTGGCTGCAATCGCTGCCGCCGCGGAGGAGTTCGTGGCCAATGACCCGGATGTGTCTTTGGCCGGGTTCGATTCGGATCAGCCAAGAGAGAGCGCTTTCAGTGCGCCGCCCGCCGAGGGGCCGGACCCGGCTTTCTATTCTGAACCACAATCCGATCTGCGCCGCTCGCTCTACGATGAACCAACGGCGGACGAGGGGACACACGATTCAACTGCCGACGAGCAGCAAGAACCAGAGGCACGGGATTCGCTTTACAGCGAGCCCGTAGAGACACCAACCTATTACGGGACGAGCGAAGTCGACTCTGGCTCTGCCGCGCCTCCCGCTCCGCCAGGCGGTGCCTCTGATTCAAGCATTTGGATGGCTGGAGCCTCGGACGAAGATAAGGAATATATAGGCGGAACAGGACCGCTTTCTGCGGATACCGATGATCTTGGGCGACCGACTTCGGGGACAGAAGGTGTCAGCGAGCTGAGAGCTGATGTCTCCGGACCACCCGGTAAACTGCGGCGAGCGGCGGGGAAAGTCGTTCGCGTCGTCATCGTTGTCGCTGCGCTGGGGGCTGCCACCTGGGGTCTGTATATGCTCTCACAGGGCCCTGTAGGAGCTTCGATATCGGCCATGCTTGCGACTGACGTTCCAACCGAAACCCCAATCCCAGAGCCAACTTCCACCCGCCGGCCTGCACCCACGCTTCCGCCAGTAACTGAAGAGCCAGCAATCCTACCGACCGGGATCGGGACACCCGGCTTCGAACCTGATCCCGAAACTGGGTGCATATCCTGGGAAGCCATCACGGTAGAAGATGAGGGAACCGAAGCCTGTGTTTACGGCGTGATAAAGCGCTGGTGGGCAGGAGAAGATATTCCTTTCATATCGATTTTCAGCGAAGAGGTAGGCACATTCTCCATTATCGATCGCATCACCCGGCATCCCGTTGGACCGGGAAGCTGTATCATGGCGCGCGGAACCATAGAGATTATGGGTGGCGTCCGTCCGAATATTGACGCACAGGGCGTGCTCGAGGATTGTCCGGAGGGGGTCGTCGAGGGGTAAGTATCTTGGCAGGACTGTGGACGTTTGGCGCCAATTCGAGAACCAAAACAGCAGCTTGAAGTACGGTCCTGATTGATTTGAATTCAAGCTCGTAGCGCAGCAAATCCTCGGTTTTCATACCTGCAACTCTAGCTTGAATGACTGATCCTACCAATCCCATCCGCGGGGTAGTTCGCGCCTCGAGCTTCCGGATCGCTTGGGGTGTAAGCTCGCTGTAAGCGACGGGTGCCCTAGTTCATGCTAAATTAGAGTAGCAAACCGGCTCCGACCATAGCGCCCTCCAGAAAACACATTCGTCGGTTTGCTCTCCTCCTCACCTGACCCCCAACATATGCTGGGGGTCAGATGCCTTAAGTTAGAACAGCGATGATTGTGGGGTCTAGAGGCCTGTGAACTAAAGGATAATAGAGCGGACCAAGGATTGGCAGGCTTGATGATCCGCGGGTCGAATTGTCGATCCAGGATTCCCCCAATCAATAGCCCCTAAACTGCATTTGATCGAACCAGGTGCTGTGAGGTCTATTGACCTGTGGACTGAACCTGTTCCGGCCGGTCTGTGAGCTCCTTATAGATCTCAATCATTCGATTAGCGACCTTGCCCCAGTTGAACCCGCGAGCGTATTTAGCGGCCTGATCCCCCAACCGTTTGAGCTCGGCTTCATTTTCAAGCAAATGTTGCAGTTTGTCCGCCAAAGATTTCGGGGCAGCTGTGGGAACGTGGAGCCCGGTTTCACCGTCTTTCACCAGGAAGACCAGGCCGCCAGTCTCAGAGGCAACTACCGGAGTACCGCAGGCCATGGCCTCGAGCGCTACCAGCCCAAACGACTCGTAGTGTGAAGGCATGACGACGATCTCGGCCGCCGAGTAGTAATACTGCAGCACATCCTGGTCGCGCCTCCCCAGGAAGGTCACCTGACCGTCCAGCTTCAATTCATGAGTCAACGATTTAAGGCGATCCATCTCCGCGGTGACCTCATCAGGATCCGCATCCGGTTCTCCACCGATCACCATCAGGTGTAGATCGTGTTTGCCGCCCTGATGAAGCAATGCCACTGCGTTCAGCAACGAATCAAGGCCTTTGAGTGGCTCGATCCTCCCTACGAATAGAATGATGCGTCGATCATCGGTGGATTCTACAAACTCTCGAGCCTCATCAACTGGAATGGGATAGAAGTGGGAAGTGTCGACCCCCGGCTCGATGATCTCCACCTTATCGGTCTCCTCGCGGTACAGCCAGCGAAATTGAGCTAACTCGGCTTCGGTCGAGGCAATGATCTTGTCAGCCTCGCTCAGAAGGCGCTTCTCACTATCGAGCCTGGCCGGAGAGGCTATTTCATCCGGGCTTCGTGCCACCTGATTTTTCATTTCTCCTAAGGTGTGGAACATCTGGATGAATGGCGCGTCCCATTCGTTTCTTAATGTAAGTGCGGCTTCACCACTAAGCCAGTAATGACTGTGGATCACGTCATAGATCAAGCCCTTATTCTTGGCAAATTCTCTGATGTAATTCACATAGTCGGACAGATAGTTGGGAAGGTCGTGCTTTGGCAGGGGATGCTCTGGACCCGAGGGAACATGCACAACACGGTTGCCATATCCAAGATCGTGAAGCACGTGCGGAACATGTTCATCTTGAGACCTCGTGAAGACATCCACGCCCACGCCGCGCCGACCCAAGGAGCGCACGAGCTCACGGACGTAGACGTTCATCCCCCCAGCTTCCTTACCCCCCAGCGTGGCAAGCGGGCAGGTGTGATAGGAGAGCATTGCGATTCGCATGGTGTGATTATCACCGCTCGGCACGGTATTTTCCAGAGGGGTTGGTATAATCCCGCGCGTCCCGCTTCACCGTTGCTTTCAAGGTGAGTGCAATCCTCCCGGTAGCAATATCGCACTATGCGCCGAATTATGGCTATGCGCAACTCTCGGGAGCGCTTGTGCAGGACATACGCCACCATAGCTCAGCTGGCAGAGCGAGCGCTTCGTAAGCGTTAGGTCGTGGGTT
>JBHIBY010000015.1:0-41189 GCA_046759305.1 Anaerolineales bacterium | reverse complement strand
TCAAGCACAAGCGCCTTATCGAGCGAGAAATTCATACGGAGTGGTCGACCAACGAAAAAGTGGCCTATGAGGTGGCGCTGGCGGCCAGTTGGACAGGACTGCGAGCGGCGGTTGCCATGAAGCAAGTCGGGCTCAACGTGGCCTCAGATCCACTCTTCAGCTCTGCCTATACCGGAGTCAAAGGGGGATTCATTGTGATCCCAGCCGACGATCCGGGTCCCCACTCCTCGCAAACCGAACAGGATTCGCGCCTCATGGCGCTGAACGCAAAGGTTCCTGTCTTTGATCCCTCCAGTCCGGAGGAGGCTCGCAGCATGGTGCAGGCCGCCTTTGCCCTGTCGGAGGAATTCAGCATCCCGACCATGTTGCGCCCGACCACAAGGGTTTGCCATGCGCTTCAAGGGATAGTTGTTGACGATGCACGTCCAGCGAATGAGTCGCCGACAAAAGCCCGTTTCAAGAAGGACCCGGCGCATTGGACGGCCACTCCAAAGCTCCGCTATCGGCTGCACATCGAACTCAATGAGAAACTGCGCCAGATTGAGGATCAATTCGGAGCATCGGATCTCAACTATGTCCTTCATAAAGATAGCCCAAGCAGAGTGGGTTTGATCGCCTCCGGCGTAGCATTTGAGACCGCTCGACAAGCCCTTGCCGAGCTAGATGCAATGATCCCGATTCTCAAGATCGGAACTCCTTTCCCGCTTCCTCGTCGGATGGTGAGCCAATTCATCAAGAGTTTGGATATGGTGGTCGTTCTCGAAGAGCCCGACGCCTGCATCGAGCTGCAGCTCCCGGACCGGATCGGAGTCTACGGCCGCCGGAACGGATTCGTTCCCGCCGCGGGTGAGCTATCCCCGGAAGTCGTGTCTGCCATCCTGGCCGAGGCATTGGACGCAGCCGGTTTCGATGTAGGTCCCCCGCCCGACGATCCCGCTCTGCAAACGATGATCGACTCCCTTGAGCTGCCCGTGCGCACACCGCGGCTCTGCCCGGGTTGCTCGCACCGTTCCGCCTTCTTCGCACTCAAGCGAGAGTTCGGCCCCAGAGCGATCTATCCGGGAGACATCGGTTGCTACACGCTGGGTACGAATCTCCGCGCCGTTGACACCTTCGTAGACATGGGCGCCGCGGTCAGCATGGCCGACGGACTCTACCAGGCTGGACGGCTGGTGGAAGAGTCGCGGCCGATCATCGCCTCCATTGGCGATTCGACCTTCCTGCACTCAGGCATAGTTCCACTGATCAACGCGGTCCACACCGGCTCGCGCTTTGTGCTCATCATTCTCGATAATCACACGACCGCTATGACCGGCTTCCAGCCGACTGCAGAGGCAGGCGAATTAGCGGACGGCACCCCGGCCGCCAACACCGCCTCCATACCGGATCTTGTTCGTGCTTGTGGAGTTGATTTCATCGAAGTAACCGATCCCTACAACCAGGAAACATTCCGCCATCTGGTGCGCGAAGCCTACCAGCACACTCAATCGCCTGGTGGCGGAGTAGCAGTCGTGATCGCCGATCGGCCTTGCGCTCTTTACGATCCAGTCTCCATTCAGGAACATCCCATACCGGTGGTCATCATGGAAGAGTGCGATGGGTGCCGCTTTTGCACTGAGGCATTCGAATGCCCGGCACTCGTTCTACGCCCGGATTCTAGTCGGGTCGATATCGATGAAGAAACCTGCGTCGATTGCGGCCAATGCATCGATGCCTGCTACAAAGGATTTATCGTTCCAAAGGTGCTGGCATGATCGTCTTGGACGCGCGGGTGCTACGCTGAAAGGTCTTCTGGATCGAACCTCCCCGTACAAGAGGCAGCTCTTCCCTAGAGCAAGAGCATGAGTGACACTGACTTTGGAGAGCTACGCATTGTGATTGCTGGCATCGGCGGGCAGGGCGTAATCTTCGCCACCCGTCTATTAACACTGGCTGCCATCCGGTTGGGATTGCCGGCTATCGCCGCGGAGTCGCATGGCATGAGTCAGCGAGGTGGCTCGGTTGTCTCCCATATAAGAGTGGGCGGCCTCCAGTCGCCGCTTATTCGTCGCGGCACGGCGGACGTGGTACTGGGTCTCGATAAGAACGAAGCGTTGAGAAGCCTTGTGTACCTCAAGGCTGATGGAGCCGCATTTGTCAATTCTGATGATGGATTAGGGTCAGAAGTGGAGCGGCGCCTCAGGAGCCGCGGGATCCGTGCCCATTGGCTGCCCGCCAGTCAAACCGCAATCGAGCTCGGATCGGTGACCGCCGCAAATGTAGTGCTTATCGGATTCGCGAACGCTCATACGTCATTCCCCTTTCCATTGGACACACTGCGAGAGACCCTGATGGCCGCTACGCCGCGCGGCCGCGAATTAAATCTGCGGGCATTGGAGATGGGAGAAGAGATCGCCCAGGCCGAGTTGACTCAAGTCTCCGGCGGCTGACCATGCGCGAGTTTGACTACTATAGCCCTCGTTCGATCGATGAAGCGATTGAATTGCTCGCCGGACAGGATCTTCACCTCCTCGCAGGCGGAACGGACCTCTTGCTAGGCATGCGGGAGGGAAAGGTTGCTCCGCACGCCTTGATGAGCCTCAAGAGGATTCCGGAGCTGCGAGCAATCCATCAGACTGAGAAGGCTGGCCTGAAGCTCGGTGCGATGGTGACTCTTCGCCAGATCGCGCGTGATCGCTCAATTCGTGATCACTATCCATGCCTTTCGGAGACTGCCTTATTGATGGCCTCAGAACAGGTACGAACCCTGGCCACGGTGGGTGGCAATCTCTGCAACGCGGCCCCTTCCGCCGACATGGCACCGCCTCTTATTGCACTCGAGGCCGCGGTCCGGCTCATTGGACCGGGAGGAGAGCGGCGCATGCCGTTGGAGAAGTTCTTTCTGGGCCCCGGAAGCACCGCACTGGAATCTGCTGAACTTCTGGCTGAGATTGAGGTTCCTCCCACAGAACGATTGACACGCTACGTGAGGCTGACGCCACGCGCGAATATGGATATTGCTATTGTTGGCGTGGCGGCTGGCATCCAACTCAATAAGTCAGAGGTCCAGTCGGCACGGATTGTCCTGGGCGCGGTAGCCCCAATTCCGCTGCGAGTGCGGCATGCTGAAGAGGCGCTGATTGGAAAACACCTGACACTCGAGACCATCGAGGCGGCGGCCACGATCGCGGCAGAGGAATGTTCGCCAATAAGCGATGTGCGCGGTTCCGATTGGTATCGGAGGCGCATGGTCGGCGTGCTCCTGAAGCGAGTCCTGGGTTCGATACACGAAGCGGAGCTTGCGGCGGCCTGATTCATGAAGATTCCCATCTCCCTGACGATAAATGCTGATCCGCAGGAGATCTATATCGACACGCGGCACTCACTACTCGAGATCCTACGGAATGAGATCGGCTTGACCGGTACCCATCGCGGGTGTGATTCGGGGGATTGCGGAGCCTGTACCGTGATCCTGGATGGCTTACCCGTGACTTCCTGCCTGGTTCTGGCTGCCGACTGTGACGGTGCACAGGTCCTGACCATCGAGGGCATAGCTCACGATGGATCGCTGCACCCGCTCCAACGCGCGATGGTGGAGAAGGGCGCTATCCAATGCGGATTCTGCACTCCTGGTATCGTTATGAACGCTCTTGCGCTGCTGGAGGAAATCCCGGAGCCGAGCGAGGCCGAGGTTCGGACCGCTCTAGCAGGCAATCTCTGCCGCTGCACAGGATATTGGAAGATCCTGGAAGCCGTCGCTAGCTTGAGAGCCGAAGCCGTATGACGGTGATCGGACAGCGCGTTCCCAAGCAGGACGCCGCTCTGAAGGTGACGGGGAGCGCTACCTACGGCCATGATGTTCGATTGCCCGGTATGCTGCACGGGAGCATCCTCTATTCCACCCATCCCCACGCTCGGCTGCAATTTATCGATACCTCGCGTGCAGAAAACTTGCCGGGTGTGAAGTGCGTGCTAACCGCGGCGGATAACCCTCCGACCAAGTTCGGCTACGGCAAGGACAATACTCCCTTCAAGGGCGAGATCGTTCGAAGTATGCGGGACGAGGTGGCCGGAGTGGTGGCGGTGGATACCGACACCGCACAGGAAGCCCTTGAACGAATCCGGGTGGAGTACAAGGAACTCCCACCCCTATTCACTGCCAAGGAGGCCCTTTCCGAAGGCGCTCCGCTCATCCATCAGGATCGGAAGCGCAACATCTTTCAGAACTTCGACTACAGTCATGGTGATGTGATGGAGGGTGAAGAGCAGTCGGACGAGATTGTGGAGGCCAACTTCCGGCTTCCCTACGTCGCGCATGTGTGTCTGGAGACCTCCGTTATCATCGCTCAGTTTGATCCGGGTGGTCGACTGACGCTCTGGAGCACCACGCAGATCCCCTTCTTACTGCAACGTGATTTATCTGAGGCGCTAGGTATTGAGGGCCGCCAGATCCGCATCATTCAGACCGCTATTGGGGGTGCGTTTGGCCGGGGGCTCGACATCTACCCCTTTGAACCTATCGCAGCGCTTATGGCAAGAAAGGCTGGCCGGCCTGTACGATTGTCGTTTTCACGACAGGAGGAGTTCATTGCCGCTCCAGCTCGCCAACCGGCAGAGGTGGTTGTTCGGGCTGGCGCTCGCCGCGATGGACAGCTCACTTTCAGGGATGTCTCAGCGCTTCTCGATGTGGGAGCCTATGTATCCTGGGGAGCCGTGACCCCTCTGGTCATGATGGAAACCACGGCCTCCCTTTACAAGGTGCCTCACGCTCGTTTCCGTGCGGATTGCGTCTACACCAACAATCCCATCACTGGCGCGATGCGCGGTTATGGAAATCCGCAATCCACATTCTTTGTCGAGACTATGATGGACCGCCTCGCCGAAGCGATTGGAATGGATCCGGTTGAGTTTCGCACTCGCAATGCGAACGAGCCAAACACCGTTACTCCACAAGGCTTGGTCATGACCTCCTGCGGATTGAAGGAATGTTTGGAGACCGTTGCTGCAGCAGCGGATCGGTCAGAAGCGAAAGGCGAGCTAAAGGAGGGGGGTGAGCGAAGTCTCGCCAACGCCTCCCTCCCTGCAATGCATAAACAAAATGAGGCCGTCAGGCGCGGCACCGGTTTTGCCGCCACCTTGAATGTGGGAGGCGGCGCCCGCATATACCGCAGCGACGGGTGCGGAGCAATCGTCAAAGTTGATGACTTCGGGCACGTCACGTTGGTAACCGGCTCCACGGAGATCGGCCAAGGATCGGAGACCGTCCTGGCGCAAATCGTGGCTGAGACGCTTGGCGTGGGCGTGGAGGATATAGCTGTTGAGAACAGCGACACGGATGTAAAGCCCTGGGATGTTGGTGTGCACGCAAGCCGCACAACCTTTATCGCGGGCAATGCAGCACATTTGGCTGCTGTCGAAGCTCGCGAGCAGATCTTCGAGACTGCCTCAACCCTGTTGAAGGCCTCACCGGAGGAGTTGATTGCCCGAGAGGGGCTGGTTGTGGTCAAGAATGATCCAAATCGATCGATGCCGCTGGATAAGGTAGTTCGCCGGCGGCATTTCAAAGAGGGTGGGAAAATCGTCATTGGCGAAGGCTGGTACGACCCCCCCACCCAGCTTGTAGACAAATCGACCTACAAGGGAAATATCTCCGCCGCCTACGGCTTCGGAGCGCAGATGGCGGAAGTCGAAGTGGATATCGAGACCGGCGCGGTGAGGGTTACACGCCTGGCTTGCGCCAACGATGTTGGCCGAGCCATCAATCCCATGGCCGTTGAGGGCCAGATTGAAGGCGGAGCCCAAATGGGACTGGGATACGCCCTTACCGAGGAACTCGTGGTTAGCGATGGACAGGTAATGAATCCAAATCTTCTCGACTACCGAATATTTACTAGCGCGGATATGCCGGCTCTCGAAACATTCATTATTGAGACAGATGATCCGGGCGGCCCATTTGGAGCTAAAGGCGTGGGAGAAATGGGCGGCACTCCCACCGCGGCCGCCATCGCAAACGCCATCTACGATGCGGTCGGGGTGCGTCTCACGGAAGTTCCAATGACACCCGAGAGAGTACTGGCCGCCCTCGATCGAAAGGCCGACGTGTGAAGAATCTCATTTTCAATCCGCTACTTCTGATCCAGAAGCCTAGGTGCGTAGGAACAAGAATTCAATGCGCAGCTTCTGATCGAAAGGCTGAGGTGTGAAAGAACTCAAACTCAACCCGCAGCTGTTGAAGGTGCCTCTCTATGTCGCTGGCAAATCATCAGAGGAAGTGCAGGAAGAGTTAGGCTTGCAGGAGGTCTTGAAGCTGGCTTCCAATGAAAACGCGCTTGGACCCAGCCCAATGGCCGTGGCCGCTTTTCACGAGAGCCTTCAGCATGCCCACCGATACCCAGGGATCGCGGAACGCGAGCTGCGCAGGCGGCTCGCGGATTCTCATGGCGCAGGCTTCAGTGAAGAGCACTTCATCATCGGCAATGGCGGCACGGACGTGCTGCGCATGGTGGCTCAGGCTTTCATCTTTGAAGGTAGCAACGAGTCGATCATGGGAAGGGTTACGTTCCCGCTCTACGAGCTGCTCACGACGATGTATGGAGGAACCTCGATCAAGGTGGATCCGACCGAAGGCTACGCTCTTGATTTGCATACCATGGCCGAGGCCGTCGGGCCTTCTACGCGTCTGGTGTGGTTCTGTTCACCCGACAATCCGACAGGAAAGGTAATTGAACAGGAGCAGGCGGAAGCCTTCCTCGATCGTATCCCAGATCACGTGGTCGTCGTTTTCGATCAATCGTATTGTGACTACGTGACCGACGACGCGGCTGCCGAGAGCACACAATTCGTTCTACAGGGTCGACCGGTATTCGTTGCCAGGAGCTTTTCAAAGAGCGCCGGTCTGGCTAATTTGCGCGTCGGATACGGAATCGCGCATCCGGATCTGATCGAGTACCTGCGCCACACGGTGTTGCCTTTCAATACCGGTGCGCCGGTAATCTGGGCCGCGATTGCCAGTATGGATGATCATGACTTCAAGCAGCGCAGCCGCCAACAGGTTGAAAAGGAACGCGAGTTCCTCTTCACTCGCTTGAGCGATTTTGGCTTGAGGGCTCATCCCAGCCAGTCCAATTTCGTCTTCGTGACTGAAGTGCCAGGCGGCGGAACAGCGTTCGCTGAATATATGCTTCAAAAGGGGGTTATCGTTCGCCCAATGGGAGCCTTCGGTGAGCCAAGCGCGGTCCGCGTCACGGTGGGACTGCGCGAGCAAAACGAGCAGCTTCTTAAGGCCGTCTCGGAGGTATTGGAGATGGTTGGTGAGGGTTGATTCCGCATCTACGCCATCTCGGAGATATTGGAGGTCGTCGGTGAAGGCTGATTCCAGATGACTTACATACGCCGTCTCGAGCGAGTGGCACTTGCCGTCCCCGATCTGGATGAAGCGCAATCCTTTTTCGAGGATTGGTTTGGGGCTGAATTTCAACCGGAGGAGCAGATCAAGGACATGGGCATTCGCTACCGGCCCTTCCGCATTGGGGAGAGCATGATGGAGCTGCTCCAGGCCACACGTGAAGATAGCCCAGTGGCCAGGTATCTCGATCACCATGGAGGCCCCGGAGTGCATCACATCACGTTTGAAGTGGACGATCTTGATCAAGCATTGGCCGAACTCGAGGCACGCGGCGGCCGGATTACCTCTCGGCATGAGTATTCTCCCGGGGAAACCTTCGAAGGCTATGTTTGGCGGGAAGCCTTTGTACACCCAAAGGATGCCTTCGGTGTGCTGATCCATCTCGCGGAGAAACGGCGCATCGAAGGATGAATACAACCTTATTCCGCTCGCTGAACGTCCTTTCCCTCGAACAAGCCATGGTGCTGCCATTCCTCACCATGCGCCTGGCGGAGGACGGCATGCGCGTCATTCGGGTCGAACATCCCGCTCGCGGGGATCCCAATCGTTATGTGGGTCCAGAGGTCCTTCCTGCCATGAGCGGGGCCGGCGCAGAGATGGGGATGAATGCCTACTACCTACCCAACAACCTCGGGAAACAAGCCATCACGCTGGATCTGGGAACAACTCAAGGCCAGGAGATCCTACACCGGTTGATCCAGGAGCTGCCGATTGATATCTTCGCCACCAACCAGCGACCGCGGTCTTATCAGAAGCTAGGCATTGATTGCGAAACTCTGTCAGACCTCAAGCCGGACCTCATCTGGGTGGGGATTACGGGTTTCGGGCCAGACCACGATGAGGCCGCTTACGATCCCATTCTTCAGGCCAGGGCCGGTTTTATGGAGTTGACCGGGGAAGCCGATGGAAGGCCTATGGTGTTTGGGCTGCCCATGGTCGACTTGGGGGCAGCAGAGCACGCTTACGGACAGGTCATGAAGGCTCTTTATCGACGAGCCGCCTCAGGCGAAGGATCACAGCTGGATATTTCAATGTTTCAGTCGGCGGTTTCATGGATGGTCAGCCCCGTGATGCTCACGGAAAGCTTCGGCGAACAAGTGACGCGGCGCGGCAACACCCATCCTTTCTTTGCGCCGGTGTCAGTGTTTCCGACCAAAGATGGCTTCGTCTATATTGCTGTCGGTAACGATCGGCAATGGGAATTGCTAACTGAAATTCCAGGCTTCGAAGAGCTCGCGGTCGAGGAGTATGCTGTGAACGCAGGTCGCATCGCTCAGGTGGGCGAGCTCGAGCAAACCATCTCCTCCCTCACGCGGGCTTGGGGAACGGAAGACTTGCTTTCTGAGCTCAATGCTGTCGGCATTCCAGTCTCAAAGGTCAATGGGATCGACGATGTATGTAACGATCCCTTGATTAAGCATCGGATGGTGAGTGCGCGCGATCCCCGCAGCGGCGTGGAGATTCGTGTGTCTCCTCCTCCAGTGATCTCGAAGCACTTGCTCGAAAACGACATGACGCTCGGTTTTCCACCCCGAGTGGGGGAGCACAATACCCTGATCTTTGGCGAATTGGGATACGAAGTCCCTGAGCTCCAGGCCAGCGGAGTGATCTGAACCCGAGGCCGAGCTCCGAATAGGAACCTCATGAACTACTCGCTCTCAGAAGAACAGGATCGTTTCCGGCAGTCCGTAAAGGACTTCGTGGACCGTGAAGTCAAGCCCGCGGCCCGTGCAGTGGATGACGAGGCGACTTTTCCTGGGGAGCTCTTCCAAAAATGTGCCGCGAACGGCTATCTGGGCCTGAGATACCCGGAAACAGTCGGCGGGATGGGCGGGGAATTTATTTCCTTCTGTCTCATGGTGGAAGAGCTAGCCCGCGGTTCGATGTCGTTAGCGGCCGCAGTCTCCATGCAGGCCCTGATGGGAACGGATTTTGTCTACCGCTTTGGAACTGAGGATCATAGGAAACGCCTGCTTGAACCGGCAATCCGGGGAGAAAAGATCGGTACCATCGCTATGACCGAGCCGGATTTCGGCTCCGATTTGGGCGGGATCACAACCCTGGCGGAGCCGGTCGATTCTGGGTGGCGCATCTCGGGTCGCAAGATGTGGATCACCTCTGCCACGGTGGCCGATTTCTTTACCGTTGCGGCCAAAACCGACCCGGAAGCAGGGTTCAAAGGCATCGACATGTTCCTGGTCGAGAAGGACAACCCCGGTTTAAAGGTCGGTCGGCAGATCGAGAAGCTCGGAGTTAGAGCCTCGGAGACTTCGGAAGTCATTCTCGACGAAGTTATTGTCCCGAACGGTAACCTACTCGGCGAACAAGGAACCGGCTTCAAGAATCTGGGTAGGATTTTGGGAGAGATCAGAACTATGACCGGAGCGCTCGCTCTCGGCCTTGCGCGTGCGGCCCTGGACGATTCGATCGAGTATGCCCATCAACGAACTCAGTTTGGCAAGCCCATCGGAGCCTTCCAGGCCATCGCCCACAAGATTGCGGATATGGCTACGGAATTAGAGGCCGCCAACGGTCTCGTCTACCACTCCGCATGGCAGATCACTCAAGGCCGGCAGGACTTGAAGCTGGCCTCGATGGCAAAGTTGTTTGCGACCGAAGTTGCCAATCGCATTGCGGATCAATGCACTCGCATCTTTGGCAGCTATGGGTTTGCCATGGAATTTGATGCGCAAAGGTACTTCCGCGATGCACGGTTCCTGCTGTACGGCGGCGGGACTTCTGAAATCCTGCGCACGGTTATTGCCAGGGAGATGGGCGTGCCGAAGCGGCGATCCTAGGGCCGATGGACACGAAGATACGCGTGCTGATCGCGAAGCCGGGCCTCGATGGTCACGACCGAGGCGCAAAGGTGGTGGCCCTGGCACTGCGCCAGGCCGGCTTCGAAGTTATTTACACCGGTCTACACCAGACAGTGGAGGAGATCGTGGAAGCCGCCACTCAGGAAGATGTCGATGTGATCGGCCTTTCCATCTTGTCCGGAGCGCATATGCCGATCGCGCGCAAGCTCAATGAGCAGCTGACCGAAGCCAACTTTCATCCGTTAGTGCTGGTCGGCGGCAACATCCCCAACCGAGATATTCAGCCTCTTCAGGATCTGGGTGTAGATGCCGTATTCCCGACCGGTTCGCGGTTCACAGAAATCGCGGATTTCATTCGAAGCCACCGCAGAGTACATCCTGAGGGCGAGGCCGCCTAACTGAACGTTATGAACCGCATTGGGCTCATTCTTCCCTGGCTTTTCCCGCAGGACTGGAGGCGAAAGCAATGACCGAGCGTCTCGAAGAAGTGACCCTCGAATCCGGAATCTCGGTTAATTCTGTATATGGCCCGGGTGATCTGGAGCACGTGGATCCGGCGCACGACATTGGGAATCCGGGGGAGTACCCATTCACACGTGGTATTCACCCGGAGATGTACCGCACACGGTCCTTTACGATGCGGCAGTACGCAGGATTCGGGACTCCCGAGGAAACCAACAAACGCTTCAAGTTTCTGATCGCCAACGGTCAGAATGCGCTCAACGTTGCCTTCGATCTTCCGACGCAGATGGGCCTCGACAGTTCAGATCCTATGGCAGAGGGCGAAGTGGGTCGAGTGGGCATGGCGGTCGACACACTGGCCGACATGGAGCTTGCTTTCGATGACATCCCCATCGATCAGATCAGCGTTTCACTTACCGTCAATGCCCTGGCGCTACCGATCATAGCGATGTACTTCGTTGTGGCTGAGAAACACGGAGTTGCGCTAGATAGTGTTCGAGGCACTGCACAAAACGACATCCTCAAGGAGTACATTGGACGCGGGGCATGGGTCTTTCCGGTTGAACCTAGCGTGCGGTTGATTGGCGATACGATCGAATTCTGTGCCCGCCAGGCGCCCATGTACTACCCCGTTTCGGTATGCGGGTATCACATTCGCGAATCGGGTGCCAACCCGGTTCAAGAGATCGCCTATGCCTACAGCATTGCCAGCGAATATGTCCGCACCGGGCTAGCTCGTGGATTGCTCGTCGACGACTTCGCAGGGCGCATCTCCTTTAACTTCGACATCCATGGGAACTTGTTTGAGCAAGTGGCCAAGTTTCGAGCCGCACGTCGTCTTTGGGCAAGGATCATGCGTGACAATTTCGACGCGCAGGATCCGCGCACCATGAAGATGAAGATGATCGCAGGCGGGGGAGGTGGTGGGCTGACGATCGAGCAGCCTGAAAACAACATCGTGCGCGGAGCCTATTACGCGCTCGTCTCGGCTCTCTCTGGCGCTCAGACGATGGCTCTCTGCTCTTTCGATGAGGCTTACACCATTCCCACAGAAAAGGCTGCTCTCATCTCACTTCGCACAATGCAAATCCTGGTCGAAGAAATGGGCCTGCGAGACACTGTGGATCCGTTGGCCGGCTCTTACTACATCGAGTGGCTGACCAGTGAGCTGGAGAAGCGCATTGTCGAAGAAATTAAACGCGTGGATGACGAATGGGGAGGTATCTTAAACGCTGTGCAGGAAGGAATGGTTCAGCGAGAGGTTGCCCACGAAGCTTGGCAGTACGAGAAAGGCATTCAGGAGGGAGCCATCCCTAAGGTTGGCGTCAACCGCTATCGAATGGAAGAAGAGCATCACGAGGTTGACTTGCATCCCTATCACGCGGAACATGCGGAGCAATCCGTGCAGCGAACGGCAGAGGTTATCGCCAGCAGGGATTCGGACCGTGTCTCATCTGCATTGGATCAACTTCGGCAAGCAGCTTCGAGTAGCGAAAATCTCATGCCGGCAGCCCTTGAGGCGGTGCGCGCTTACGCCTCATTGGGCGAGATAACTAGCATCTTGAAGGAGACTTTCGGAGAATTCAAGGAGCCCGTCCGGCTGTAGTGGCCGCCAAATACAGATACAGGCCTCGGACATTCGGTTCGGCGACAGGAAGGATGTCGCCGATTCTAACGAACGGAAGTTCCGCAGGTTTGAGCGGGGCTGTAGGTTGTTCCATCCAACGAACCGACAATTCGGGGTAAGGCATGCGCCTCGGCATCGATGTGGGGGGAACGTTTACCGATCTGGTCTTGATCGACGATGACTCCGGCCAGATCCATTACACAAAGACCTTAAGCACCCCAACCGACCTCGCCCGGGCAGTCGTAACTGGCATCGCAGACATCTTACGGCTGACCGAAGTCGGCTCGGATGCTCTTGATTACGTCGTTCATGGCACGACGGTCGGTACAAACGCGTTGATCGAGCGGAAGGGCGCCAAGGTGGGACTTATTACCACCGCTGGTTTTCGTGATGTGCTTGAGATAGCCAGAATCGAACGGCCAGACGCCGGTCTTTACGACATGACGGTGGATCTTCCCGAACCACTTGTACCTCGCTACTTGCGTTTAGAAGCCGATGAGCGTGTGGGGGCAGATGGCAGCGTCGTCCGCGACCTGGATGAGAACTCGGTAGCACACGCGGCAGACATCTTCGAGCGCGAGGGCGTCGAAGCGGTCGCGGTTTGCTTGCTGTTCTCGTTTCGTAACCCGAAACATGAGCAACTAATCCAAGAAGTTGTCAAGCGTTTGCTCCCCGCCCTCCCGGTGACGCTGTCTTCGGAAATCGCTCCCGAGTTCAGGGAATTTGAACGCAGCTCCACCTGCGTGATCAATGCCTACCTGCTGCCAATCACGCGAAGCTATGTCGAGAGCCTTGCGGCTGAATTGAGCGCAGAATTTGGTCTATCCGATCTGCGCATCATGCAAGCCTCCGGAGGCGCGATGACCGCTGATGTGGCCAAGTCCCACGCCGTACATATGGTCAATTCCGGCCCGGCGGGTGGAGCGCTGGCCTCCGCGGTGTTTGGTCGATTGGCAGGTGAAGATAGGATCATCGGCGTCGACATGGGTGGTACGAGCTTCGATGTAAGTCTTATCGTGGACGGCAAGCCGCGGCTCAAGTCGGAAGGCGAGTTTGAAGGCTATCCCGTGAAGATGCCTATGATCGATGTCGAGGGGATCGGAGCAGGCGGTGGGAGCATCGCCTGGGTCGACAGCGGTGGTGCTCTGAATGTCGGTCCGCGCTCCGCAGGCGCGGATCCTGGACCTGCGTGTTACGGCCTTGGGGGCGAGCTTCCAACCGTAACCGATGCCAATTTGGTGCTTGGCAGATTGAATCCCGACTATTTCCTCGGCGCGGAGATGCAACTCCACGTGAAGCCTGCGCGGGAGACCGTGGACCAACATGTGGCGAAACCCCTTGATCTGTCGATTGAGGAAGCCGCGGCTGGAATCATTCGTGTAGTGAATGCCAATATGGTCCGCGGCATTAGCGTGAACTCCACGCAGAAGGGCTACGATCTGCGCGAGTTTTCCTTGTTGGCCTTTGGCGGTGCCGGTCCGCTTCATGCTGTGGAACTGGCTCAAGAGTTGGGAATGACGCGTGTGATCATCCCTCCTTACTGCTCCGTCTTCTCTGCCTTCGGTGCGGTGGCTTCGGACGTTCGCCACGACTACGTTCAAACCGTGGCTTGGTCAGAAGCAGAATTGGAAGCAGGATCTATGGAGTCAGCTTTCGCTACGCTAAAGGCCCGCGCCACGGCTCTGTTAGAGGAGGAGAAAGTACCGGAGGAACAAATCCGGTTGGAACGGTCGGCCGATGTGCGGTACGAAGGCCAATCTTACGAGCTGACCATACCGCTGCGTAATCCAGGCCGGCTCAAAGGTGGGGACGTCCAGAAGATGATTAAGCACTTTCACGCGCGCCACCAGCAGATCTATGCATACAGTGACCCTAAGGAATCTGTCGAAGTCATCAGTTTGAGATTGGCCGCCGAAGGAATCGTTCCCGAGCTTCAGCTCAAAAGCTCCGCTCAGGTCACCGGTGGATCACCTGCTCCTAAGAGCCAGCGCCCAATCTATTTCCCAGGTTCAGGCTTCTTAGATTCGGACGTTTACGAGCGTGAGGATTTGTTGGCGGGACAAGCGATGCTGGGGCCCAGCCTGATAGAGGAGAGGACATCCACTACGGTGATCCCTATCGGCTGGCGAGCCCGCATCGATACGCATGGGAACATCGTTGTCTCCCCCCACTCCGACGAAGAGAGTGAGGCGGATCTGGAATCCA
Organism: Anaerolineales bacterium; assembly: GCA_046759305.1. Taxonomy (GTDB): domain Bacteria; phylum Chloroflexota; class Anaerolineae; order Anaerolineales; family E44-bin32; genus JADFRG01. Next base: position 26,692 of record JBHIBY010000015.1, on the reverse strand, counting down.
TGAGGGTAGAGGCATGAAATTCAAGGCCGATCCCATCACAATGCAGGTCATCCGATATTCGTTGGAGCAGGTGGCGGATGAAATGGGCTACACGCTGGTCCGCACTGCGCGATCCACGATCATCAAAGAGATCAAGGACATATCGTGCGCGGTTTTTGATCGCCACGGGAACACTGTGGCACAGGCGCACCACGCGCCCATGCTGCTCACAGGCTTTGAATTGGGGATGCGCGCGCTTCGCAATCGCTACTCTGATGAAGAATTGGACGAAGGAGACATCATCGTCTTCAACGACCCATATGCCGGGGGGCAGCACATCATGGACCTTGTGACGTTCTCTCCGGTTCGGGTAGGCGAAGATTTGGTCGGCTTCGTCGGTAATATCGCCCATCACACCGACATGGGCGGCGCCGCGCCGGGCGGCACGGCTGGAGGTCTCACCGAGATCTATATGGAAGGCATACGCCTGCCCTTCGTGAAGTTATACAAGCAGGGTCAGGAGGATCGAGAGCTCTTTGAGCTTTTAGCTAACAACATTCGCGTCCCGGAGAAGACCCTGGGCGATATCCGCGCGCAGGCTTCCGCTGACTTCGTTGGTGCGCGACGGGTGCGAGAGATCTTTGAGAAATATTCAACCTCGGTGGCTCAGGAGTGTCTCGAGATGCTCCTCGACGGTTCGGAGACCCGCATCCGGACCGCGCTCGAAGAAATCCCGGATGGAACCTACAGCGGCGTCGACTATGTGGACGACGATGGATTCAGCGACGAACCTATCAAACTGCAAGTGAATATTCACAAGGCGGGAGATTCGGTCGCGGTGGATTTTGAAGGAACCGCCGATCAAGTCCAGGGGAACATCAACTGTCCCATCGCTACCGTCCACGCCGCGGCGTACTACGCGTTGATCGCAGTGATCGACCCACACGTTCCACCCAATTCAGGCTGCTACCGCCCATTCAATATCAATGCCAGGGAGGGACTGATTGTGAATCCGAAGATGCCTGGCGCGGTTGGCGCACGAACGAATACTTCACAGAAAATTACCGAAGCGATGATGCTGGCGCTATCTAAAGCCTTGCCCGACCGGGTCATGGCTGGCAGCCATGGCCAGATCACAAATTGCGGCTTTTCTGGCGTGCATCCTGAGTCGGGCAAACGCTTTGTTTTTATCGATATCCAGGGCGGCGGAGCCGGCGCCCGGCCACAGTCAGATGGCCGAGACGGACAGGATTCGCATTTGGCGCGATTCAAGAACACGCCGGTTGAAGCCGTCGAACTGGAATACCCGGTTCGCATTGAGCGTTACGAACTCATTCCCGATTCGGCCGGAGCCGGGGAGTATCGCGGCGCGCTCGGGCTACGGAGAGACATTCGCATGTTGATCGATGAGATCACCTGGGCGCGCTATGGAGATCGACAAAAATTCGCTCCCTTTGGCCTTTTCGGCGGCAAGGAGGGTGCCAAGGGAGAATTTGTGCTGAATCCCGAGACATCGGCAGCACGTCCAATGAAGTCCAAGGGCCTCGATCGCCTTGCCAAGGACGACCTCGTATCGCTTCGCTTGCCAGGCGCCGGCGGCTACGGGGACCCAAAGGTACGTGATCGCGACCGACTCCTGCGCGACGTTCGGGATGGAAAGGTTTCTACTAAGAGCGCTCAGCGAGATTATGGGGTGGACGTCACGCCGGAGATGCTCTCAAGTCTCGATTGAAGCACCGATTCTCGCTTCTGCGAGCCTCTTTTTTTCCCCTGACGAGGGCCCACTCAGCGCCTCGCTGAAAGGTTGGAAATCCTCATGACAGACAACAGCGTGCTATCCGAATTGTCATACTCAGCCGAACGCGGTGCGCTCGAATTCAAGGGAGTGCGCTATCTGTTGATCCGGCCGGAGACTTTGAGCTCGATGCAGGCAGCTGCCGATGAACTATTCGCCGGAGGTTTCACGGGCGGGAAGCTCTCGGGGGAGAAGTACAAGCAGACGCTCGGATTGACCAATGCGGAAGCAGTTGATTTCATGTGTCGGATGGGCGGTGAGATCGGTTGGGGTCGATTTCGGGTGATCGAGCTGGACGAGACCGAGAGGCGGCTGGTAGTCGAAGTCAAACATTCGCCCTTTGCTGAGGGCTACGATGAGCCGTCGCACAACGGCGTCTGTCACCTGACGCGCGGCGTACTGAGCGGGCTAGCGACTGGCTTGTTCGGCGTGGAGGTAGGCTCGAGTGAAGAGCAGTGCCTGGCAAAAGGCGACGCGCTCTGCCGCTTTGAGATAGGGACTACACCGTGACTGGGGATTTCAAGCATCACACGCCGGTGAAGGTCCGGTTCAACGAGACCGACCTCCAAGGGCACGTCAATTTTGGACACTATCTCTTTTATTTCGATATCGGACTCACTGATTACCTTGAAGTCGTTGGTTATGACTACACCGGCTTGGTCGAGGACGGTACCGACATGTTGTTTGTCGAGTCACACTGCAACTACAAGTCTCCGGCAAAGTGGCCGGAGGTATTAGATGTCAGGACCCGAGTCGCGGAACTTGGACAGCAAAGCATTCGTTTCGAATTTGAGATAGCGTCACAGACGGATGACCGGCTCGTTGCCACAGGTCACATCGTGACGGTGACTGTTGCCAATGATAGTTGGGAGCCCTGTCCAATTCCAAACCAGTTGCGTGAGGCGATCGAGGCTTTCGAAAACGGGATTTAGTCCGAGGCCATTAGTAAGGAGCCTGCGCTCATTTGTTTTGCCAAACTGGGTCACGCTTCTCCATGAAGGCGTCGAATCCTTCTTGATTGTCTTGTAGCTCCATCAGCTCATCCAGGTAGAACCTCTCCATCTCTTCGACCGCGGCTTGCCAGCCTCGGATCATTCTCCCCGCTCCTCCAAACTCGAATGCTTGCGGCATGCGCCGCGCCACTCATGGCGGAGATCCAACATTGAAAACCGACCGTTCATGGCGAAAACCCACCACTCATGGCGGGTCTTTTCATTGGGCTTACTCCCTTATGAGCGATCAGGAGGCTCCAGCCGTACTGAGCCTGGGCGATCGATGACTGAATCAGCGAAGCGTGACCTGACCCGCTACTCGCTGGCGAGCGCGCGACTTCAGGCAGGTACTCCTAAGTAACATACTTGGCTAAAATGGTCGGCCCATAGCGCTTGATGCCGCCGATCGTGTAACGCGGGGCAACCTAGCCTGGCCGCTAAATCCGCTGGAGCGCGTCGGAATCCCTCGGAGGTTTGTGGGTCCCAATTCGGTTGGCTACTCTACTTCTGGCCTCTGGGGGACGCGAGCCAAGGTTGGCCGCGTTGGCAGACTCTCAGCCGAAAGCTTGAAGTCCTCCATGTCATGTGCTAACATGACCCGCGAAATGAGTGATTCGCGGCAGTCCGAGGTCCATCATCACGACCATCACCACTCTGACGTCAAGTCACGCGACCGGTCAGGACTGCTTTAGGGCACCATTAGAGCGAAGCCACGTAGGAACGAGAGGCCCTCCCCTGAACCGGGAGGGCTTTTTATTTGGGAGGATCGTGTGCCTAAAAACCGCAATGACATCCGCCTGGCGCTTCCAAGCAAAGGGCGCCTTGCACAAGGCGCCTTGGAGTTCCTTGCCGAGGCAGGACTTCGAGTATACAAGCCAAACCCGCGCCAGTTTGAGGCCACTATCCCTGCCATGCCTGGCCTCACGGTGCTCTTCCAACGCGTTAGCGATATTGTCGTAGGCGTGCGCGCTGGAAGCATTGACTTCGGCATCAGTGGTTGGGACGTATTCTCCGAAGGAAGTATTGAGAACGGCGAAATGCTGACCCTGCACCGCGAGCTTGGTTTTGGCCACTGTACTCTCAATGTAATCGTTCCAGAAAGGTGGGCAGACGTGCAGAGGATCGCCGACCTGGCTATTCGACGCGCCAACCTCGGTCGTCCACTTAGGGTGGGCACCAAGTTTCCGAAATTGACAGCGAGGTTCTTCGCCCTCCACGAGCTGGAGGACACCACTCTGATTGAGGCCGAAGGCACTCTCGAGGTCGCGCCCGCAATCGGTTACGCGGACCTAATCGTTGATCTTGTATCGACCGGCACGACGCTGCGTGACAATCGCTTAAGAATCTTGGAAGATGGGCAATTGCTCACTTCGCAGGCGTGTCTAATCGCCAACCGCAGCTCACTAAAGACCAGGCCAGAGGTGCTCGACATGGCTAGGCAGCTGCTCGAATTCATCGTTGCACATCTGCGAGCGACCGAAAATGTCGCCATCTACGTGAACATGCGCGGTCGCACGCCGGAAGCGATCGCTAAGCGAATGCTGGAGCGACCGTTGCTTGGCGGTCTGCAAGGTCCGACCATCTCTCCGGTTATCACCCGCCAGCAGGGCGATTGGTTCGCAGCCCATATAATCGCCCGACGTGATCAGCTGGTTCAGGCCATCGCCGAATTGCGTGCCGCTGGCGGAAGCGGTGTGGTCGTCACGCCGGTCACCTATATCTTCGAGGAAGTGCCAGCCGCTTCTCAGGCAATGCTGGATGCTCTAGAGGACTGAAAGATGTGCAGTAAGTTTCGTTCACACCAGCCAGAACAAAACCTCCATGCTGAAGATTTATAGCGTAGATACCGCCCGTAGGACCATCCTACGGCGAACCGACAGAGGGTCTGGGGAATATCCTCCTCAGTTGCTTCAAGAAGTCGAGCGAACCTTCGGGGCCGGGACCACGCCCCGTAAAGCCGTGTCAAATATCCTGCACTCTGTGCGCCTAGAAGGTGACTCGGCTGTGAGACGCTGGACCGATCTGCTGGACAGTCCAGGACAGGATGACTTCACGGTGGGGCAGCCGGCGCTCGCCGATGCTTTCGAGCGAACACCAGTTGCCGTCCGCGAAGCGCTAGGCATGGCCGCTGAGCGTATTCGCTCTTTTCACGAGCGCCAACCTGTGTCTTCTTGGACCACCGAGGAACTGGGTGGAAGGCTCGGCCAGCGGATTTCGCCGATTGGGTCAATTGGCGTGTACGTACCAGGGAAATCTGCCCCGTTGCCATCGTCGATGCTGATGTCGGTCATCCCTGCCCAGGTTGCCGGTGTTGAGCGCATTGCGGTTTGCACCCCGCCCCCTGCTGCTGAAATCACTCTTGCCGCGGCGCACCTTTGTGGTTTGGAGAATCTCTATCAGATAGGAGGTGCCCAGGCGATAGCCGCCATGACTTACGGCACCGAGACCTTTCCCAGAGTCGATAAGATCGTCGGCGCGGGCGGCCTTTTTGTTACCTTGGCCAAACAGCAAGTGTACGGCGAGGTCGGCATCGATGGACTGGCCGGACCTACGGAGACGGTAATTATCGGCGACGCAAAGGCCAATCCCTCATGGGTGGCGGCAGATCTGTTGGCCCAGGCGGAGCACGATGCGATGGCCAGCGCTATCTTGATCACCCCCAGTCGGGAGCTGGCCGAGGCCGTGCGGGGTGAGGTCGAACGCACCGCTGCAAAGCTATCGCGGGCGGACATCATCTTGGAATCGCTGACCAGCCGAGGGGGCATCGTCCTGGCCGGCGATCTCGCGACAGCTGCAGCGTTGGCAAATGAGTATGCGCCAGAACACCTGTGTCTGTCTGTCGCCAATCCCGTCGCACTGGCCGAAGAGATTCACAATGCGGGCGGGCTCTTCATCGGCGAGCGCTCCTTTGAGGTGTTGGGGGACTACGTGGCCGGGCCAAGCCATATTATGCCAACCGGCGGAACAGCGCGATTTGCGTCCCCGCTCAATTTGCTCGATTTCGTCAAGATCACAAGTTGGATCGAACTCGACGACGACTCCAGCGCAACCCTAAGCCCCCCAGCTTCTCAGGTGGCAAAGGCCGAATCTTTGACTGCGCACGCCGCGGCTGCCGATTTCCGCGCGGAGAGCGCAAATGTTTGATCCGGCCGATGGAATTCGCCCCCACATCCATGCTTTGAAAGCCTATGAGCCCATCCAGCCTTTTGAGGTTGTCTCGCATCTGCTGGGCCGCTCCCCAGAAGCCATTGTTAAGCTCGATGGAAACGAAAATCCCTTCGGACCGCTGCCTGAAGTAAGAGAGGCGCTCGCGAATCTACGCTTTCCTCATATCTATCCCGATCCGCAAAGCGCCTTACTAAGGGCAGCGCTTGCTGAGTACACCGGTGTGCCGGCAGAGTATTTGCTCGCCGGCGCCGGGGCCGACGAGCTCATCGACCTCCTGATGCGGATTCTGTTGGACCCGGGGGACCGGATTTTGATCTGTCCACCCACCTTCGGCATGTACGCTTTCGACGCAGGGGTCAATTCCGCCCAAGTCATCGCGGTGGACCGCGGCCCCGATTTCTCGGTGGATCTGCCCGCCGTCCGTCAGACGGTGCAGCGGCACCGGCCAAAGATGCTCTTTCTGGCCTCACCCAACAATCCGGACGGGAGCCTGTTGCCCCCAGATGTGCTCCAAGCCTTGCTCGATATGCCCGTGCTCATTGTGCTGGACGAAGCCTACGTCGAATTCGCACCTGCCGGATCCACTTGCATCCGGCAGGTCCCTGACCGGGCCAACTTAGCCGTGCTCCGTACATTCAGCAAGTGGGCCGGCCTGGCGGGTCTGCGGGTTGGATACGGTGCATTCCCCTCCGGACTCATGCATAGCCTGTGGAAGATCAAACAGCCCTACAACGTCTCGGTCGCAGCCGACGTGGCGGCCCGAGTGTCGCTCGAGCACGTCGAGGATTTGCAGAGAACGGCTCGAAGGCTCGTCGAAGAGCGGGAGCGCCTCTATGCTGCCCTGCGAGAGGTCCGTTTCCTCGAGCCCTATCCGTCCCAATCAAATTTCATCCTCTGTCGGGTCTTGGATCGCCAGGCGTCGGCAGTAAAAGGTGAACTTGCCGACCGCGGATGCCTGGTGCGACATTTTAATTTGCCCCCGATCCAAGATCATCTTCGTTTCACCGTCGGAAGAACGGAAGATACGGAGGCTTTACTCATGGCGCTTTCCCAATTGGAGTGATTGATGCGCGAATCAGAGATCCACCGCCGCACGAACGAAACCGATATCGAACTGTTCCTCAATCTGGACGGGACTGGCCGATATGAAATCCACACTGGGATTGGGTTTCTGGACCATATGCTCAATCATGTCGCATTACATGGCTTGTTCGATCTTACCTTGCACGCCCGAGGGGACCTCGAGGTGGATGCCCACCATACGGTGGAAGACTGCGGGCTGGCGCTTGGCCAGGCCTTCAATGAGGCGCTGGGGGACCGCAATGGGCTGGTGCGCGTGGGAAACAGCTACGTTCCCATGGATGACTCTCTGGCTTTTGCAGCCGTGGACTTTTCCGGCCGGCCGTATGCGGTGATTCAGGCAGGATGGACGGTGTCGTCGCTAGGAGAACTGCCTACCAGCCTGATCACGCATTTCTTCGAATCGCTTGCGGTGCAGGCACGCGCAAACGTGCACGCTCGAATCCTCTATGGTGAGGACGATCACCACAAGGCAGAAGCGCTATTTAAGGCGCTGGGTCGCGCTCTGGACCAAGCAACGCAGCTCGACACACGGCGGGAAGGATCCGTCCCGAGCACGAAAGGGACTCTAGAATGATCGCGCTGGTCGATTATGGTGTGGGGAATCTGCGCTCGGTCGAGAAGGCGTTCATGACAGTGGGCGCAAACGCAATGCTCACGTCGGATCGAGAAGCCATTCGGACAGCCGAAAAGGTCGTGTTGCCCGGCGTAGGTGCATTCGGCGACGGAATGGCCGGCCTAAGGGAACGTGGCCTGGTCGATCCCTTGCTCGAATTTGCGGCACAGCAAAAGCCGCTCCTGGGAATTTGCCTGGGGATGGAACTGCTGTTTGAACAGAGCGACGAGCTGGGCTCCTTCGAGGGCTTGGGACTCCTGGAGGGCAAAGTAAGGCGTTTTGAACTTGAGACGCTCAAGGTTCCGCATACCGGTTGGAATCAGCTGCTACCCACCGGAACCCATCGCCTGCTCGAGGGCCTCCCCACCGGCGCCTACGCCTACTTCAACCACGGCTACTACTGCGCGGCCGCTGAAGAAGACACCTTAGCTTACACGGAGTACGGGATCCGGTACGGCTCGGTGGTGGGTAAAGACCAGCTCTACGGCGTGCAATTTCATCCGGAGAAAAGCCAGCAAGTCGGTCTCACAATCCTTCGCAACTTCTCGGAACTGGCCTGATGCCCTCGTTCCAGGTTTTCCCCGCCATGGATCTGAGGAAGGGCAAGGTGGTGCGATTAGTGCAGGGTGATCCGCGCCGAGAGACCATCTATGCCGAAGATCCGGTGGAGGCTGCCGACAGGTGGCTGGCGGCAGGCGCAAACTGGCTTCATGTCGTCGATCTTGATGGCGCCCTCGAGGAGACATTCACCCCGAATAGAGAGGCACTTGCGGCGGTTGTGAACACCGGAGCCCGCGTGCAGTTTGGAGGCGGGTTGCGGGCGATCGATGAGATGGCGGAAGTACTCGAAAGCGGAGTTTCGCGCCTGATACTGGGCACGGCGGCCTCCGAATCGCCAGAGTTGGTGCAAGCGGCCATAGATCGCTTCGGCCCCAGGCGGATTGGGATAGGGATCGATGTTCGCTCCGGAAAGGTGCAAGTGCGCGGTTGGGCACATGACAGTGGACTGGAACCACTCGAGCTTGCGAGTCGGCTCTACCGGATCGGTGTTCGAAGCGTTGTTTACACCGACATTCAGCGCGATGGCCTCGGCCAGGGTCTCAATGTCGAGGCCGCGCGATCCCTGGCCGATTCGACCGGACTCCAGGTGATCGGCTCCGGAGGAGTGGCCTCACTAGACGACGTGCGACGGGCTCGAGAGAGCGGGCTGAGCGGCGTGATCATCGGCCGCGCCCTCTACGATGGAGCGATCGCATTAACAGAGGCGCTGAATTGTTAGCCAGGCGCATCGTTCCCTGCCTTGATGTCAAAGACGGCCGGGTCGTTAAAGGAGTCAATTTCGTTGACCTACGCGATGCAGGTGATCCTGTAGAGCAAGCTCGGATCTACGATCGGATGGGCGCTGACGAACTGGTCTTTCTCGACATCTCGGCCACGCCCGAGGGGCGCAAAACCACCGTCGAAATGGTGCGGGCGGTGGCGGATCAAGTGTTCCTGCCACTTACCGTAGGAGGCGGGATCGACAGTGCAAGGGATATTCGCAGAATACTGCTGGCGGGCGCCGATAAGGTAAGCATCAACTCGGCTGCCGTGCAGCGACCTGAAATCCTGAGCGAGGGCGCCGAGCGCTTTGGTAGCCAGTGTATCGTACTGGCCATAGATGCCAAGCATCATAGGGACAGATGGGAAGTTTACGTGAACGGCGGGCGCACTCCTACCGATTTGGAGGCCGTCGAGTGGGCCCGACGCGGAACCGGCATGGGGGCCGGCGAAATCCTGCTTACCAGCATGGACGCCGACGGAACCATGCAGGGATACGATCTGGAACTTACGCGGGCGGTCGCCGATGCGGTGCAGGTTCCCGTAATAGCCAGTGGCGGAGCTGGGCGCCTCGAGCATTTCGCGTCCGTGCTCGACCAAGGCATGGCGGACGCGGCGCTCGCCGCCACGCTATTCCATGACAAGATGCTCACATTGGCCGAAGTCAAACGGTATCTGGTGAGCCGCGGAATACCCGTGCGCCCGCCCAACGAATCAGACGAGTGAAGTCTTACGGCTTTGCGGTACTTCTTGGAGGAACCATTGCCAACTGCCCTGTTTTCCGTCTGGGATAAGAGTGGCCTGGTCGAGCTCGCTTCGGCGCTGCACCGTCGCGACCAGAAGCTGCTCGCAACCGGAGGGACGGCCCGCGCGTTATCAGAAGCCGGACTGCCAGTACGAACAGTCTCAAGCTACACGGGTGAGGCGGAACTATTCGGTGGTCGCGTGAAGACCTTACACCCCGCCATCTATGCCGGCCTTCTAGCTAGGGACACCTCCGAGGACCGAGCCGTGCTGGAAGCACGTGGTTGGGAAGCGATCGATCTCGTCGCCGTAAATCTCTACCCATTCGAGGATTTCGCCGCCGGCCCGCAATCGGATCTTGCGTTGGCAGTGGAGCAGATTGACATCGGAGGCGTCGCTCTCCTGCGCGCGGCCGCCAAGAACTTCGAGCGCGTCACGGTGCTCTGCGACCCGACCGACTACCCCAGCGCGGTCGAGCCGTCCGACCCGAAGGCCTTCCGTCTGGACATGGCACAGAAGGCCTTCGCCCGCACTGCAGCGTACGATCGCACCGTCGAGGGCTACTTGAGCCAGCCCAGAGAGTCTCCACTTCCGCTACAAGTAACCGCCTATCCAGCGCTGGAGCTGCGCTACGGGGAAAATCCGCATCAAAGCGCCGAATATTATTCTTCAACACCCGGCGGAGGGCCGCTTGGAGGCGAACTGATGCAGGGTAAGCAGCTTTCGTACAACAACCTGCTTGACCTGGATGCGGCCTGGCGCGCGGCCAATCAATTTTCGACGCCGGTGGCAGTGGTGTTCAAACACACCAGCCCGTGTGGGATCGCGACCGCGCCGGAGTCATCGGAGGCTCTGCGTCTGGCGATCTCGTGCGACCCGATTTCCGTCTTCGGATCCGTGATCGCTAGCAATCGCCCGATCAACGAAGCCTTTGCGGATGCCTTAGGTGACATGTTTATTGAGTGCCTGGTCGCACCGGCTTTCACCCGCGGAGCCGCCCGCCGACTAGCGGCGCGGCACAGCCTGCGGCTGCTTCGCATGCGCGAGGCGGCGAATCGGAATGCCCGCGAAATTTACAGCGTGACTGACGGGCTGCTACAGCAAGACCGGGATCTGGGCGACCCTTCTGATGCCGAAGGCTGGTATGTAGTCTCTCGCCGCCATCCCTCCGATCAGGAATTGGATGGCCTGCGTTTTGCCTGGCTGGCCTGCCAGCCCGTCAAGTCGAATGCCATAGTTCTGTCCCGGTCAGAGGGCACTGCTCACTTCACGGTGGGAATTGGAGGTGGTCAGCCCACCCGAGTAGATTCCGTGCGTTTGGCCGGCCGGCGCGCCGCTGCCCGAGCCGCGGGAGCCACCCTGGCCTCGGACGGGTTCTTCCCATTTCCGGATGGTATCGAAGTCGCGGCCGAGCTGGGAGTCACGGCGGTTGTACAACCGGGCGGATCGCGCCGGGATGGTGAGGTGATCGAGGCCGCGGACGAGGCGGGGTTGGCTATGGTCTTTACGGGCGTTCGACACTTCCGGCACTGAGGGAACCAGATGGAACTGAATTTCGACTCGAAGGGACTCATCCCGGTGGTCGCGCAAGAGGCGTCCAGCGGTAAGGTGCTGATGGTTGCATGGATGAACCACACAGCACTGCGCCTCACACAGCAAACCGGCCGCGCCCACTTTTGGAGCCGCAGCCGGGGCGAGCTTTGGGACAAAGGCCAGACTTCCGGCAATGTGTTGCATGTGCGCGAGATTTTCGTGGATTGCGACGGCGACACGCTGTTGATCCACGTCGACGCTGATGGTGCCGTCTGCCACACCGGTGCAGACACCTGCTTTTTTCGCAATCTGGCAATGCCCGATGCTGAGTGAGCTCTTTAAGATAATTGAGGCCCGCAAGCGAGACAAGCCTAAGGGTTCGTACACGGCCCAATTGCTGGCCAGCGGGGAGGACGAGGTTCTTCGGAAGGTCCACGAAGAGGCCCAAGAGCTGATCCAGGCCGCAGAATCCGAGGGGGACCAACGCGTCGTGGAGGAGATGGCGGATCTCTACTATCACACCCTCGTGCTGCTAGCGGCGCGCGAACTGAGTTTTGCTGAGCTGGAGGCCGAACTACGGCGCCGGCGCCAGCAAAGAGAATAGGTCCGGGCGATAAGAATCCTGCTCTTCGACCTCGACGGTGTGCTAATAGAGCCGCGGGCATATTATCTGGCCTTGCAAGAGACGGTTGAGCTGGTTGGGCGAACACTAGGGTACCGGAAGGTAGGGCTAAATCAGAAAGACATCCAGTTTTTCGAATCGGTTGGAGTAAGCAGTGAGTGGGATACGGCGGCGATCTGCGCCGCACTGCTTCTCCGACGCGTCTGGACTGTTTCTCAAGACTATAGATTACCGACCGAACTGCCTTTACCCGAGCCGCCACCACACGACCTTATGGCCCCAAGTTTTCGCGAATTCTTCGATTCGATGGGCAAGGTATCCCAGCCGGGTGAGACTCCGCTGCTGATCGCTGAGCGCCAGATGCTCTCAGACGACCACGTTTTGACGTCAACCCAGACCTCGGCCCTGCGGAATTGTCTCCGAGGCGCCCGACGGGCGGAGACCAGCGTCACCCATCGCCTGTTTCAGGAATTCGTGATGGGCAGCGACCTCTATAGTCAGGCTTATGGCCTTCCACCTCACTTGAACTGCACGGGCTATCTAACGACCCGAGATCGCCCACTACTCTCCGTTGACGCCCAGAAGGGACTTCGGAGCTGGCTTGTGCAACCGGGTCACCACGCGGCGGTGTTTACCAAGCGCCCCTCGGGCGGCCCGAACGAATCTATGGGCACGCACGAAGCAGAATTGGCTCTGAAAGTGATAAACCTTGAGCAACTGCCGATCGTTGGAATAGGAGAGCTGGCATGGCTCGCGGCCAAGCGGGGCGAAGATGGCGAGGCATTCTTGAAGCCTTCGAGCGTACACGCCCTGGCAGCTCTCCGCATTGCGATCGGCTCGCCGCTGAAGACTTCCCTGCGGGCCGCAGCGACACTTGAGCTGGATGGGCAAGCGGATGCCGGCTGGCGCGAACTCGATTCGGCTGAGATCTATGTCTTCGAAGATTCGGCAGATGGGCTTTTGAGCGCGCGATCCGCACAGGCTGCTCTGCATCAGGCTGGGATTGATGTCGAGATCGCCCTGTGCGGTATATCGGCCAGCCCACTTAAGCGCCTGGCGCTTGAGCCAATCAGCAATGAGTTGTTCCCAAACCTGGAGTATGCACTGCGGCAGCGCGGCGTGGTGATCTGATTCGTGGCTTGGTCTGCGGCGTGGAGATGAGGCGACATTGACGGGGGAAATCAAAACCAATCACCGGCGGCTGACCGGACGATGCGTGAAGGTTTCAATCTGGCAAGTGGTTAGGCTTCCCGGCGGGCGCTAAGCTGGATCATCAACCCTAGACTGCTCCAGGGCCTCGCCGAACCAGGCCTCCAATCGGGTGCGCTCGAAGTCCAACTTGGCCTGATAGTTCACTTCGGAGGCTTCCAACAGCTCCACATCGGGACGGGGCTCTGCCAAGAAGTCGCCGCGCACTAGCATCGCTTTTCCGGCGCCGACTTCCAGGAAACAGTTGCCCTCACCGCCGAATGTTGCGGCCGGCGCCTCGCCAGTCAGCTTAGCCGCGATTCGTTTCGCGACGACCAAGCCCTGTGCTTCGGCGAACACGCCAGCCTTGGGTAGCGCCTTTCCGTTTGCCAAGGGAATATGCACGCTGTCTCCGACTGCGTATATGTCGGGGTGAGAAGTTTCTAGCGTTCGTGGGTCGACGTTGATCCAGGCGCCTTTCTCCGTTAAACCGCTTGCGACAACTACCTCTGGGCTCGCGTGGACCGGAATCCCGATAAGGAAGTCAAAGGGCGCGGCTCCGGTGCCAAAAACCACCTGCTGAGATTCGATACGGTCGACCTGATGATAGGGGTGAAAGACGATGCCTGCCTCTGCCAGACGCCCCTCAATCGCCGAACATCCCGCTTCTCCAAGCACCGGCAGGGACATCGGCTGGGGAGAGTACACGTGGATCTCCGCTTGGAGCGATCGGCCGGCGAAATTCTCTTTCATTAGCAGCGCGGTTTCGTACGGAGCCGGTGGGCACGGATATGGCAGACCCAAGATGACGATCGCCACCCGGCCACCTTCGAATTCTTGCAGACATCGGTGGGCTTCACCAACAGCGGTCAGGTCGTAGAAATAGACGCCATGTTCGACAAAGCCGGGTACGGCCCCCGGTTTCGCCTGCGCGCCGAGCGCGACGACCAGCGAATCGGCCAGGAGCTGCTTGCCGTCGACGATGGCAGACCGATTGGCGGGTTCGATGCTCTCAATCGTCCCGCGGATCACGTCAATTCCGAGGCGCTGGAGGCCCATTAGTGGACGCGATCCGTCCGCCATCGGAGATGTGCCGATAAACGCCCAGGTCTTGCGAAAGCCGAAAGCGAAAGACTCTCGCTGATCCACCAATGTAATCTCGTGCGATGAACCGAGTTGCTTTCGCAGCGTCACCGCGGTCGCCACACCACCGAACCCGCCACCAAGGATCAATACCCGCGCCAAGCCGCACCTCCTGGGTCGGGATCTGTGAATATTCCCAGCCCAAGATTAGTGTACCCGCGAGATCCAGGGGGCTAGGGGCGATCGGCGCACAGGGTTTGACAGCGGCACTCGATGTAGGATGAGGTCAGTGGGCCGCGATTTCGGCTTCGCTGACTTCGATACCTTCCTTATCGGTTATTTGAGATTCCACCTATTGGCACAATCAGAGGGTACGGAAGAGCACGATCTGATATTGAAACGAAGATCGAAGTTTCAGACCGGAATTTCGATCTGAACTCCTCGAGAGGTTGTACAACTCTGGTCACGCGCCTGAGAGGCGAGGTTGTGGTCAGCGAGTTGCGGAAGGAAGGGCATCGGTGGAAACGGGTTTGCTGCGCTATCAGGCGATTGCGTCTTCGAACTTAGCGTGACCCAAATATCCTTTCGCCACCAGCAGCTCTGCATTGAGCAGCGCTCCACCCGCGGCGCCACGCATCGTGTTGTGAACAAGCGAGACCATCTTGTAGTCCAGCACCGAGCAGGGCTGCAAACGACCGACGGTGATCGCCATGCCGCCCTGCGCGTTTCGGTCCAGGCGTGGCTGCGGACGATCTTTCTCATCTCGCAATCGCAATGGAATTTCAGGTGCGCTGGGAAGCTCATCTACCGGCGAGCGAGGCCGGAACTCGTTGATTGTAGCTTCGACCTGCTCGAGGCTGGCTTCTCTTTCGAGCCGTACCGAGAGAGCGGCAAAGTGGCCGTCTAGCACCGGCACTCGATTGATCTGTGCACTAACCGCTATCTCGGCCGGCGCGATCGTGTCTCCGGCCAAAACTCCCAGCAATTTGCGCGTCTCCTGTTCAACTTTTTCCTGCTCTCCGCCAATGTGCGGAATGATGTTGTCGAAGATTTCGAGCGACGCTACGCCCGGGTGCCCGGCACCGCTAACGGCTTGCATGGTGACCACATGGACCTCGGCTACCCCAAAGGCATCGTACAGTGCCTTCAGGGGAAAGACAATCCCAGAGGCTGCGCAATTCGGGCTGGTGACGATCAGCCCTTGCCAGCCGCGCAAATCGCGCTGGCGATCGATGAGAGAGAGATGGTGGTGATTGATCTCTGGAATAATCAGGGGGATGTCAGCCCCCATGCGGTGAGCGGAAGCATTGGAGCAGACAAGGTGGCCATCAGATGCAAGACGGGGCTCGGCAGTCTCGGCTACTCTGCTGGGAAGCGCTGAAAAGACAAGCCGGACATTAGACCCTGCACTATCTGTAGTGCCGATGACCATCTCGCGCACCACCGAGGGGATTTCGGTAGGGAGCAACCACTTGACCGCCTGCCCATAGGCCTGACCGGCGCTCCGCTCCGAACCTGTTACGGAAACGATCTCAAACCAGGGATGCTCGGCCAGAAGGCTGACAAACCGCTGGCCCACCGTGCCTGTCGCTCCGAGCACCGCAACCGGAATCCTCTCGTCCAACGACCTCATCCTACCTTTCCAGGCGGCTCTCCGCTGCCCGCTAAGCCTCGATCACCAACTCGTGAATAGCTCGCACCGCTTCGTGGCCGTCTGATCCTTGCACGACGAGTGAAATGCTGCACTCCGAAGATCCCTGCGCGATCGCGATCACGTTGATACCTTTGCCCCCCGTAGCGCTGAAGACCTGACCTGCCACGCCCGGCGTCTGGCGCATACCGCTGCCAACGACGGTAACGATCGTGATATCGTCCTGAGCCCAGATCCGGTCGATATCTTGCCTGATCATTGCGAGTTCAAACTCCGTCTCAAGTGCACCGACCGCCGGGCGAGCATCTTCACTGCGAACAACGAAGCAAATACTCTGTTCAGAAGATGACTGTGAAATGAGCAGTACGCTTGCCCCTGTGCGCGCCACGGCTTCGAAGGTCCTGCCGGCGATGCCCGGAACGCCCAGCATCCCTTTGCCCGCTACAGTTATCAGGCTGACACCCGATATGGCAGTGATCGCCTTGATCGCCCCATTTCCAGACTCGAGCTGGGGGACGATCAGCGACCCGGAGCGGGAAGGATGGAATGTGTTTTTCACTCGTATGGGAATGCCAGAATCTTGAACCGATTGGATGGTACGCGGATGCAGAACCTTGGCTCCAAAATAGGACAACTCGCGAACCTCATCATACGAGAGCGTGTCAATGGTGTGCGCGGCGTGCACGACCCGTGGGTCGGCGGTCATCACTCCGTCGACATCGGTCCAAATCCAGAGTTCGTCGCTGTCCAGACAGGAGGCGATCAGGCCGGCACTGAAATCAGACCCGCCGCGACCCAAAGTGGTGGTGACGCCTTCGGGCGTAGCCCCGATAAAGCCGGTAATGACCGGCGTCTTCCCTGCATCGAGCACCGGCTCGAGGCTCTCCGCAACATTAAGGCGAGTGGCCACGATGTCAGGAGCGGCGTCCTGGAAACGATCGTCAGTCACAATGATTTTCGTGGCATCAATCGCCACCGACGCCACCCCGATCTGCCGCAACGCGGCGGCCATCAACAGAACACTCATGCGTTCGCCCAAACTCATCGCGTGATCGAGCGCCCGAGGCCCGGCCTCACCCAAAACTGACACACCTTCACACAATTCCGCATAGTTGTCTAATAGCTCACCAATTTCTTCGATTAGTAGTTCAGATTCCGTCCCTGTAATCGCCTCGGCGCAACGCCAATGGATCTCTTCCAGCTCCTCCGTTATCTGGCGGAAGCCTGATTCGCCCGCGGCAGCGCTCAGTAGGCCGTTTTGCAGCAGATCCGTCACGCCATCGACCGCCGAAGCTACAACCGCCGCTCGACGCGCGCTTTGCGAGAGCGCGCCCTTGGTGATTTCTGCCGCTTGTCGGATCGCCTGCGCGGAACCCAGAGAGGTTCCGCCAAACTTCATTGTGAGAGTTTCGAGAGTTTCCACAACCCGTCCCTGTGATTTGGCTAGCAACTAAAAAGACCGCTTCGGTGACCCGGAAGCGGCCTGCCTGCTTGTTAACCTTCGCTGATCTACTTCGGCCGCATTCCTTCCGCACCTTCCCAAATCGCATTGGATGGCATGGTAGTTGAGGTGAGCCGTATTCTCGTGAAAGTATTTAGATGTTCCATTGACTCAGGCATACGTGATTTACGTCAGAGAGATTTCTATCAGATGGCACACTACCTTGTCAACCTCTGCGGGCCGTACCGCCTATTGCTTGTTTCCGTTCGGGAGGGGGCTTGGGGCAGACACAGCACCCAGTCTTCAGATCGCCCATTGGTGAGTTCGCCGACAAGTCTGCCTTGACAGCATAGAAGGTAGCGTGTTAACGTCAGTGCCAACAATCGAATACGGAAACGCTCTTATCCAGAGAGGTGGAGGGACCGGCCCTGTGAAACCTCGGCAACCGGTTGGACGTAATCTCCAACATGGTGCCAACTCCGGCAGCATTAGCTGGGAGATGAGAGAAGGTAGAACGTTTTGACCTCTCCAATCTTTCGGAAGAGGTCATTTGCTTTTCTCGGGATAGGAGCCTCGAGGAGGAGACAAATGCCGAAACAACCTATTGAGAGTGGTCGTACCACACGGATCTCGACTGACGTCGTCCATGCGGGTGACAAACGGCCGTATCCCCACCATGCCTTAACTCTCCCCATTTTCGACACGGCGACCTATACATTCGAGAACACCGCCGATCTGCGGGAGTTTATGGAAGGGCGCATGTGGGGGCTGGTTGAAGGTAGGTCAGAGTACGGGCGTTACGGCAATCCAACGGTTACCGCGGTTGAAGCGCGGATCGCGGCGTTGGAGGCGGGTCAAGCGGCGGTTCTTTTTTCCTCCGGAATGGCCGCAGTCACAACCACCTTGCTCTCGCTGCTCTATGCAGGGGACCATCTGGTCATCACAGATGACTCATACCGGCGCACGCGTCAGTTCTGCCTCACGTTTCTCAAGCGCTGGGGGATTGAAAGCACGGTGGTGCCGGCCGGCGATCTGGAGACGCTCGAGAGCGCGATTCGACCCAAAACGAAGGTCATTGTCTCCGAATCGCCTACCAATCCCTACTTGCGCGTCCTAGATTTGGAACAGCTCGTGGACATCGCCAAGCGACACAAGGTCAAGACCCTGATCGACAGCACCTTCTCCACGCCGATCAATCAGTGCCCGCTTGAATATGGCGTGGACCTGGTCGTGGATTCAGCCACAAAATACCTCGGAGGCCACAATGATCTAATGGCAGGTGTGGTGGTGAGTTCAGAATCCCTGGTGGCAATGATCCGGCAGAACCAATGGGTCACGGGGGCCGTCTGCGATCCCCACACGGCGTATCTTATCCAGCGGGGGCTAAAGACATTGGCATTGCGGGTTCGTCAACAGAACAAGAGTGCCTTGAAACTGGCAGAATTTCTGGAGGCCCAAGATCGAGTTCGCCGGGTGTGGTATCCGGGGCTTCACTCCCATCCGGATCACGACACAGCTAGCAAGCAAATGCGCGGCTACGGAGGGGTGGTGAGTTTCGAACTCGATGGTGATCTGGACGCGACCAGCCAATTTATCGATGCCGTTCGGCTGCCGTTAATTGCCTCCAGTTTAGGCGGAGTTGAGACCCTAATCGAACAGCCGGCGCTCATGTCTTACTACGAACTCTCCACGGAGGAGCGGCTGGAGGTCGGCATTAAGGACAATCTGGTTAGGCTCTCGGTAGGGATCGAAAGCGCCGATGATTTGATCGCCGACCTGAGCCAGGCCCTCCAGGCGGGATGAAAAACTCAATCGTTGGTGGTGCCCCGATCGGGCCGCAATCTCTCAAGGAGCCGAGCTCTGCCGCGCGGCCCGCTTGGTCCCCGGCTATCGTTCGCGAGGGTGCCTAACCGATCGCGCGGCTAGCGCGCTCCCCGGTTATCGCTCAGGAGTTCTTTTGCGGATTTCAATTGGGCTAGAACGGCGGCGGGGGCGGTTCCTCCCAGGCCACCGCGGCGTTCTAGCGCCGCCTCCAGATCGAACACCCGTCCGACATCACTCTCGAAGCGCGCGTC
Organism: Anaerolineales bacterium; assembly: GCA_046759305.1. Taxonomy (GTDB): domain Bacteria; phylum Chloroflexota; class Anaerolineae; order Anaerolineales; family E44-bin32; genus JADFRG01. The sequence goes on along the minus strand of JBHIBY010000015.1, from coordinate 7,405 downwards.
TAGCTCCTGCAATTCCTCCAGTGGAACCTGGTCTATGCCGAGCCCTTTCGTCTCTGCCAACCGCACGACTCTGCCGACAACCGCATGTGCCTCTCGAAACGGCAGACCTTTTCCGACCAGGTAATCGGCCAGATCCGTCGACAGCATATCGGGCGTGATGGCGTCCGTCATGCGCTTGGGATGCAGCTTCAGCGTCCCGATCAAGCCGGTCAGTACCGGCAAGATCTGGAGCAAAGTGTCGTGTGCGTCGAATACCGTCCGTTTGTCTTCCTGCAAATCCTTGTCATAGGCGGATGGAAGACCTTTGAGCACCGTCAACAATCCGGTAAGCTGACCGATCAGCTGCCCGGCCTTCGCCCGACTCAGCTCTAAGGCATCTGGGTTCCTCTTCTGTGGCATCAGGCTGGAGCCGGTGGTGTAACCCTCGTCCAGCTCGACGAATCCATACTCAGGACCACTAAACTGAATCAGCGCCTCGGCAAGCCGGCTGAGATTAACTCCCAGCATCGCGGCCGCGAAGAGCAGCTCAACAGCGAACTCTCGATCAGAGACGGCATCAATGCTGTTCGGGCTTACCGATTCGAAGCCAAGATCATCCGCGATTGCCCGGCGGTCGATGGGGTATGCCGTACCCGCCAGGGCGGCGGAGCCGAGTGGCAGCACAGAAGCGGAAGTTCGTGCCCGGGTGAAACGGTCGCTGCTGCGGAGCAGCGGCCAGAACGCGGCAAGCATCCAATGGCCCCACGTGACCGGCTGGGCCGGGCGCGCGTGGGTGTATCCTGGCATCGGGAGACCAACGCCGGCCTCGGCGCACTCAAGCATGGCATTTGCCAGATCTCGAATCGCCAGATTAATCCGGTCGCAGGCTCGCATCACCCACAAGCGGAAATCTGTGGCCACCTGATCGTTCCGACTGCGGCCTGTGTGCAGCTTACCCGCCAGCGGTCCGATTCGCCCGGTTAGAAGGCGCTCGACGGCGGTGTGGATGTCCTCATCGGTTGGGAGGGGCTCAAACACGGGATCGGCGAGCGTGTGACGGACCTCATCTAGGCCGGCGGCGATGGCTTCGACCTCATCGTTCGTCAACACCTCAGCGTCGCCGAGCGCGCGTGCCCACGCCAGGCTTGTGTCGATATCCTCCACAAAGAGGCGACGGTCGAATGAGAAGCTTTCGTTTAGCTGGGCAAATGCTAGATCCGGATCCTTGCCCATCCTGCTGCCCCAAAGCCTCACGCGCTTCTCCCTCCGTTACGTGTGATATTCTGCATTAATCGACACATAGTTGTGGGTCAGGTCACAGGTCCACACCGTCGCCGCGGCTGCACCCTGCCCCAGGTCAAGCCGCATGGTGATTTCGTCTTCCGCAAGGATCGTAGCCGCCACCGACTCATCCCAGTCGGCAGCTTCGCCGGCCCGCACCAATTGCAGCTCATCGGCACCATCGTTGCCGATCCAGAGCGCGAGCCGGCTCGGGTCGAGCTCGAGGCCGGCACGTCCGGCCGCGGCCAGAACCCGGCCCCAATTCGGATCGCCGCCGGCCAAGGCAGTTTTCACCAGGAGTGAATTTGCGATGGTCTTTGCGACTCGCACTGCAGCATCTTCATCGGGCGCGCCAACCACAGACAGCGCCAGGAACCTTGAGGCCCCCTCACCGTCGCGGACGATCTCCTGCGCCAGCGACAAGCAGACCCGATCGAGCGCCTCGGTGAATCGGGCAAGGGTTGCCTCATCCTCCACCTCCACCCCACTGGCACCATTCGCAAGGAAGAGCACGCTGTCATTGGTGCTTGTGTCACCATCCACAGAAATCCGATTGAACGAGCGTTCCACCGCGCCTCGAAGCAGCCGCTGCATGACCGGCGGCGCGACATTCGCGTCGGTAGTCAGCACAGCCAGCATGGTCGCCATATCAGGGTGGATCATTCCTGAACCTTTCGCCATTCCTCCGATCGAGACTTTGCCTCCTGGCAACTCCACAGTCAGAGCGACCTGCTTGCGGCGTGTATCGGTTGTCATGATCGCCTCCGCCGCAGCTGAGCCGTTTTGGCTGGAGAGATTCGTGACGGAATGGTGAATCCCACTCTGCAACTTTGCCAGGTCAAGCTGTACTCCGATCAGGCCGGTGGACAGCACAAGTACCTGATCGGGGTCGCAGCCCAGGCTCTCCGCGGTGAGGCGCTGCATTTCTAAGGCGGCTTCCATCCCCTCTTGCCCAGTGCACGCGTTGGCGACTCCGGAATTTGCAACCACGCCTCGCAGACGATCCGAATTTCTTTTCAGGGTCTCCCGGTCGAGGGCCACCGGCGCGGCTGCCAACTGATTGCAAGTGAACACGCCTGCCGCGCTGCACTCTCGCTGCGAAACGACCAGTGCCAGATCCGGAGCGCCAGACGGCTTTAAGCCACATGCACGCGCGGCCGCCTCAAATCTAAGTGGTGATGTCACCCCGCCATCGTCGAGAAGCTGCATGCGCGGAACCCTTTCAATCCCGCTGGACCGCGACTTTGCCTGCAGTAGACGGGATCTCCTCCATCAGCGCACGCACCTTCATTTGCAGTCCAAAAAGATCGATGAATCCCTTCGCGTCAGATTGATCGTAGACATCGTCAGCCCCGAAGGTCGCCAGGTCTTCCCGATAGAAGCTATACGGGCTGTAGCGTGCGACGGCGGTGGCGCTGCCCCTGTAGAGCCTGACCCGAGCCCATCCCGTCATCGTTGCTTGAGTCTCCGCGATGAAGGCGCCCAACGCCTCACGCAACGGAGTGAACCATTTGCCGTAGTAGATCAACTCGGCGTATCGGAGCGCGATCAGCTCCTTGAAATGCAGCGTGTCCCGGTCGAGGCAGATCGATTCGAGATCTTGGTGGGCGACCGAAAGGATGGTGCCGCCAGGGGTCTCGTAGACACCGCGCGATTTCACACCGACCAGGCGATTTTCGACCATATCCACCCGACCGATTCCATGCCGGGCTCCCATGGCGTTGAGCCGCTCCACCAGTGCGACTGGCCTGAAGCCCTCTCCATTCACCGAGATCGGCACCCCGCTATCGAATCCGATCTCGACTAACTCTGGCTGCTCCGGGGCACTTTCTGGCGAGCTGGTCCACTGGAAAAGCGGTTCCTCCGGCTCTTGCGTGGGATCCTCCAGCGGACCCCCCTCATGAGATAGATGCCATAGGTTCCGGTCGCGGCTGTAGATGGAGCGCGTCGTCGCCGAGACCGGTATGTCCTTGGCCGACGCGTAATCCAAGGCATCTTCACGCGATCGAATGTCCCATTCTCGCCAGGGTGCGATCACCTTCAGCGTCGGGGCCAGCGCCTTGTAGGTCAGCTCGAAGCGTACCTGATCATTGCCTTTCCCTGTGCAGCCGTGGGCGAGCGCATCGGCGCCTTCTTGCTTTGCGGTGGCAGCCTGCCACTTGGCGATCAGCGGGCGTGCGATCGCGGTGCCGAGCAAGTACTTGCGCTCATACACAGCGCCGGATTGCAGCATCGGGAAGAGGAAATCCCGCGCAAACTCATCCCTTAGATCTACCTGCACCAACTTGCTGGCGCCGCTTGCGATGGCCTTTTCCTCCAAGCCAGCTAGTTCCTCGCCCTGCCCGATATCCGCCGTGAAGCAGATCACTTCGCAACCATACTTCTCGAGCAGCCAGGGAACGATGACGGAAGTGTCGAGCCCTCCCGAGTACGCAAGCACAACCTTCTGGATCTCCAATTCCGCCATAGCCACCTCCTGGATCAGCAGATCACATTGCCTCAAACTCGCTCAGATTCATCACGACCGCTACTTCGTCGCAGCGATCCTGAATCGGACACATGCGGCAGTCGCGCCACACCTTCTCAGGAAACCGCTCTGTCGGGCTGAGCTCGAATCCAAGCTTCCGGAAGAAGCCGATGGCGCGCGTCAGGGCAAAGATCGTGCGCACGCCACGGCTGCGCGCATCGTCAGTGAGCGCCAGGCCAATTGCCATTCCGAGACCGTTGCGCTTGGCTCCTTCAGACACGGCCAAGGAACGAACCTCGCTCAGCGTCGGTGTGTAATGGACCAGCGAGCCACAGGCTCGGATTGCGTTTCCCTCGACGGCAACCACCCAGTTGTCCAGGCCGGATGCGATCTCTTCGCTGGAACGAGGCAGCAGCTCACCACGCCTCGCGTACTTCTCGACCAAATCAGCAATCCCCGGCACGTCCTGCGGACGCGCTCTGCGAACCTCAATCTTCATGTACCTGCTCCAGCGAGCTCAAACTCTTGGCAAGAATCTCGAGCCCAGCGTCGATCTCTTCCGGTGCGATCGTGAGCGGCGGGCAGACGCGCAGTACGTTTTCGCCGGCGTTGATCACGATCAGCCCGTGCTCCCGGGCGGCATCTATCATCGGCTTCACCGGAGCATCCCATTCCATGCCGAGCAAGAGGCCCTGTCCGCGCAGCCCAACGATCCACTCCTTGCCGAGTGCGATCAGGCCTTCGCGCAGCCGCTCCCCATTCGTGATTACTCGCTGTAGAAAATCCGGTCGTTGGAGCTCGTCCAGCACGGTGCTGGCGACCCGGCAGACAAGCGGACCGGCTGCAAAAGTGCTTCCGTGGTCACCGACTTCGATGGCCTCGGCAACATGCTCGGTGACGAGCGTGGCCCCGACGGGCAATCCGCCTGCCAGCGGCTTGGCAAGGGTCATGATGTCGGGAGCCACACCTGACCATTCATGCGCCCAGAGTCGACCGGTTCGGCCTAGGCCGCACTGTATTTCGTCGAAAACCAGAAGCGCATGGTGCCGGTCACAGAGCGAGCGCAGCCCGGCAAGGTACTCCGAGTCGGCCACATGTACACCGCCCTCTCCCTGTATGGGCTCGACAAATATGGCGCACACCCGATCGCCGATTGCCCGCTCGGCTGCTACTAAATCATTGAACGGCACGAACGTTACACCTGGGACAAGCGGTGCAAATGGATGCCGGTAGGCCTCCTTGTAGGTCAACGATAGTGCGCCCATCGTGCGCCCGTGGAAACCGCCTTCGAAGGCGATGACCTCGACCTTGTCCTCGCCATGGCTGAGCCTGGCCCACTTGCGCGCGAATTTAAGCGCGGCCTCGTTCGCCTCGGCGCCGGTATTGGAAAAGAAGACGCGATCGGCAAATGAGCTCTCCACCAGGCGCTGAGCCAGTTCGACGTGTGGCTCGGTGTGGAACAGATTGCTGACATGCGCCAGCTTCAGGCTTTGCTCGCGTAGGGCTTCGACCCAGGCGGGGTGCGCGTGTCCAAGCGCAGTAACGGCAATGCCGGCGGCGAAGTCCAGGTAACGTTTGCCTTCGCGGTCGAAGAGGTAGCTCCCCTCTCCCTGAGTGAAGACTACTGGTGGACGGCTGTAGGTGGGCACCAGATAGCGGGCTTCGGCCTGAATCGTATGCTCGGTGTCCATGGATTAGGACCCTCCGACTGTCAAGACCGTACCTCCGCCCGAGGCAAGGCCCGGAAGATCGACGATCCTCACTTGTGGAACTCCACCGTGGAGCGCGTCGGAGCCGGCGCGCACTTTGGGAACCATTCCCGCGCGTATTTCATTGTTGCCAATCAGATGTTCCGTCTCACTTACTTCGAGCTTGGATACGAGCCTTCCCGCGCGATGAACACCGGAGACATCCGAGACGAAGGCCAACTCGCTCGCGCCCATCGCTTCGGCGATGGCGCCGGCAACGCTGTCGGCGTTGACGTTGTAGATCTGGCCGTCCAGGCCAAGCGAGAGCGGAGAAATTACAGGCAGAAAGCCTGCGTTCAGCAGTTTTCGTAGCAACTCGGTTTCGACCTCCACCACCTCGCCGACTAACCCCAGGTCGACGGTCGGGTGTTCCAGCCTGCGCACCCGGATCAAGCCGGTGTCGAAACCGCTTAGGCCGATCGCATTCATCCCGTTCTTAACCAGAGCCACCACGAGCTGTGCACTCAACTGGCCGCAAAGCACCATCAATGCCGCTTGTAGGGCCTTTGGGCTCGTGCGGCGCAACCCTTGCACTCTCTCTGGCTCAGATCCAAGTAGCACTTGAACATCGTCCACAGCCTGCCCTCCGCCGTGCACCAGGATCATCGGACCGGGCAGATCGGCGACCGCGCGGGCCACCTGCTCTTGAAAATCCGGCTCTTCCAGCTTGCTGCCACCGACCTTGATCACTCGCATCTTAGCCTCCGCACCCGCGCCTAAAGCAAGCCGGCTGTCTCCTGCAAGCCGAATACAACGTTCATGCTCTGTATCGCCTGTCCAGCTGCGCCCTTTTGGAGATTGTCGATAGCGGCCGTAGCGAGAAGGGTTCCATCGATCTTGGACATCCCGATCACACATTGGTTGCTGTGATTGACCTGGCGCATAGTCGCCACCTCGCCCACCGGTAGGATCGTGATAAACGGTTCATCGGCGTAGGTCTCAAGATAAAGATCGTGAAGCTGCGACTCGAGCCAGCCTGATTTCAGCGGGATGTACAGGGAGGAAAGCAAGCCGCGCGGGATTGGCACGAGGTGGGGACTGAAGATCAGCCTAGGCTGTGAATGGGTCCATTGAGCAAGTATTGACTCCATCTCTGGTAGGTGTCGGTGTGCACGACCGATGTTATAGGGCCGCAAATCTTCCGCCACCTCAACGAAATGCGTCCCCAGCTTGGGCGTGCGCCCGGCTCCCGAGACGCCGGATTTGGCGTCTACAATAATCACCCCGTCAACCGCTGATTTGAGCATCAATGGATACAGTGCCAGCAAGACCGTGGTCGGATAGCAGCCCGGGTTGGCAACCAGGCGGGCGCCGGCCAGCGCCTCCCGCTCGATCTCTGTCAGGCCGTAAACCGCTTCATCTAGGAGCTCGGGCGCGGGATGTTGCTGCCCGTACCAATGCCGGTAGGTCTCCGGATCAGCTAGGCGAAAGTCGGCGCTCAGATCGATCACGCGTGTACCAACTTGCAGCGCCGCGCCAGCCACTTCGGCCGACTCTCCATTGGGGAGACAGAGGAACACCAGATCCACGTCTTCAAGTGGTGCATGCTCCGGATCGATGAGGTCGACGCTTGGAGCTCCAGGGAAGACCTCAGCCAGGTTACGACCCGCACTGGATCGTGAAGTCGAGAACCTGAGCTCAACCTGCTCATGGCGCCCGAGCAGCCGGATCAACTCGGTTCCGGTGTATCCGGTCGCACCCAAGACTCCAACTTCGATCATCGCGGCTCCTTAAAAAATGAAATCGCCAGACCTTGGTGCTGGTCTGGCGGGGAATGCGTGCGAATGTTAGTTGCTACTCAGGCAGGCCCGAACTCCAAACCAGCGGTCAGGTATGGTCGACGAGCACGAGGCAAAGGAGCGTTGAGTAGCGCCAAGATTGCGCAAGCATATACGATGCCACGGACCTTGTCAACGATCAATTCATTCTT
>JBHIBY010000014.1:0-45433 GCA_046759305.1 Anaerolineales bacterium | reverse complement strand
CTGGGGCACTTTTACGATTGGAGGTTGCTAGCCCGCTTGACCTCCGCTGTCACAGCGTCAACCGCTTCATCAACTCGAAACCGGATCGCGTCGTTGAGATCCGGACCCTGCTGATCACGTAGATATCTGCCCCCATAGGCCGTCCGATAAGCCTTTGGCAGGCTCTTCGGAAGCTCCTGGCCGGACATCTCTCCAAATGCCAGTGCCCAGGAGCGTGGCACAACATCGATCGCGTAACCGCCCCCGCCTAAAGCCAGCCACTTGGAAGCCATCTCGCCCAGCAACCTGTAGAGCGCCTGCTGGCCATTTGTCGTCAACGCCAAACTGGCTAGAGGATCGGTGTAGTGGGTGTCGGCTCCCAGTTGGGTGACCACGATATCGGGCTCAAAGCGCGCCAATAACGGAGGGACCAGCTCTTTGAACGCACGCAGATAGGCCTCGTCATACGTCAGCGGTGGCAGCGGGATGTTCACACTGTAGCCAAAACCCTCCCCTTCTCCAATCTCGTCCGTGAAACCGGTGCCCGGGAACAGCGTTCTCCCATCTTGATGCAGTGAGATGGTCAGCACCCTGTCCGTCTGATAAAAGGCGTTCTGCACTCCATCGCCATGATGGACGTCGATGTCTACATACGCGACGCGCAACCCTTGATTGATGAGCCACTGAATAGCGACCGCACAATCATTGAATACACAAAATCCAGAGGCGAAGCCGGGGCCCCCATGGTGCAATCCACCTCCGAAGCTGAAGGCCACATCGCACTCTCCCTCGTGTAGCAGCTGAGCCGCTTGCAGCGAGCTGCCCGCTTTCAGACCTTCAGAATCATACATCCCCAAAAACACAGGATTATCACCAGGACCGTATCCATAGTTCTCCGCCGGCAAGTTCTGCTCGCCGTTACTCAGCTGCTGGGTGATCTCGATGTATTCAGGGGTGTGAAACAGAGCCAGCTCGTTTTTGGTGGCCATGCGCGGTTCGACCACTCGGACGTTGTCAGCTCGCAGCGCACCCGCCCAATCCAGGAGTTCGAAGGTCCGCTTCAAACGCTCGGGCTTCATCGGATGCTGTGGCCCATGCCCATACTGCCAGAGATCTGGGGAATAGAGAACGACTGCTTTGCGCATTGGAATCCATTGTAGCAGTGAGGTGGTTGGCAGTGAGTGAGAGGCAGTGTCGTGCTTACGAGCGCTGGCGACAGCAGAGCTCAAAGTCGTAGGGCATACTCGACCGAACAGCGAGGCGGACAGCTAGATGGAAACGCCAAACAGCGAGGGCCGGTGTGGGCTGTTGGGTAGCTCTCACGGCCGCGCGAAGACCGCGGTGAAATAGCCACCGTAGTCGCTATTAGGCTCGTAGATGTAGCCGATCCCGATGTCCGTGTAGTTAGTGTGGAGCAGGTTTGCGCGGTGCGGTGCGCTATTCATCCACCAGTTGAATGCGGACTGTGGCGTGGCGCCACCACCGGCGAAAATATTCTCACCGCGCCACGACCAAGAGTAGCCCTGGGCGGTGATTCGATCTCCGACATTGGATCCATCAGAGCCGGTATGCGAGAAGAAGTGGTTGCAGGCCATATCCGTGCTGTGATTACGGGCAGCAGTTCTTAGCTGACTCTGCATGCTGTAAGGCGGCAGGGGAGTGGGTTGGCTAGCGCGTTCGGCGTTGATCAATCCCAGCAGCGTGCTTTCGTATCCACTGTTGCCAACAGGGCTGCAGCCCGGGTCGGGGGTCGCGCTCGACCCCGGAGAGGCGGTCCATGTAGCAGTCGGGGGTGGTCCGCTGGTTGCGGTGGAAGAGGGCGTAAAGGTCCTGGTTGGCGTGCGAGTCGCGGTAGGAGTGCGTGTTCGGGTTGGAGTGCGGGTCCTGGTTGGTGTGCGAGTCGCAGTCGGTGTACGAGAAGCAGTGGAGGTTGATGAAGGAGTATACGAAGGCATCGGCGTCAGGGACGGCGTGGCGGTAGCGGTACCGGTTTCTGTCGGTGTTAGGGTTTCACTGGGCGTAGGGCTCGCAGTCGCAGTTTCAGTCGGTGTGCCTGTGGCGGTGACCGTATTTGGAAACGGCGAGGAGAGCTGTAATAGCGGAGCCGCAGTGACCGTATCTCGCGGCTGAAAAGTGGGCAAGGCGGTAATCGTTGGGGGCGGAATGGGGCTCGGTGGAGTGGGAAGGATAGCGGCAGCGATTTGTGCCAGCACTTCTGAGCTCACTGGAGGCAGACGCGCCGCTGTCGTCGAGGCGTATGCCGCGGCGGCAAAGGTCAGGCCGCAGATCACGGGGACCATGATCAGGCCCACCATCATCGTGGACCACAATGGGTGTCTTCGCCGTGCCCTTCGTTCTCTGCTGGTACGTACTCGGTTGGGCCGAGTTATCTCTTCCATGATAGGTGGGATCGCGCCCACTCAAATTATCGGCCCCCCTGTCAAGGGCCAACCATAGCCGCCTTGTACCACATCGGGCCTGGCCCTTTCGAAGGGTTCCCCCACGAAGCAACTTCGATAAGCGATGATCGAGCGGCTAGCCCCCAGCCAGGGCTAAGCAGGGCTCTTCCTTACGAACTCAACCTGAAGTTGCTCGCCCCCAGGACTATGGGAAGTTCCAGCGGCGCGGGTTCGCCAAAATCGTCGCTGACGCCACCTTTTGATAAAACAAAGCCCAGTCAACGGCGATGCCTGCCGTGTAGCTGTTGCCTTCAGGGCTCTGCCCCAGGATTACATGATAAAGGACGCTTGCTGCGAGGTAGCTGCCTTCTAAGGTGGCGTGATTGCCATCCTCCTCCCAAAGAGCCAGGCTGGGGGCGTTTTGCATCGCACTCCACCAGGCGACCCCAACGGGCGCAATCACGACGCCCAGCTCGTCTCCAATCGTCACATAGGCGGTCTCTAGCAGAGATGATTCGGAGATGTAGCCTCCCACGCTTTCGACGATAGAGCCATCTCTGTGCCCCCAGGTCATGAATAGCACCGTGTCCGCACCTCGTGCTGAGATTTCCCTATAGAGCCCGCGAATCGAGGGATACATCTCTTGCTCGCGATTGTAGGTAAATGAGGGTATGTCGCTTTGCTCTTGCAGAACGACGAAATCCCACTCGGCGCTCCGTATCATTTGAATGGTCTCGGGTGATTGAACGTGGTCAAGCAAAGTCCATCCGCCGTGAGCCACCATTTCGGCATTGACCTGATGCCCAGCTGCAAGCGCCATGCTTTCGAACATGCCGGGCACGTCATTGACAAAGGTGTGACTGTTGCCGATGAACAGTACCTGCGTTTGACCCTGGGTTTTATCTTGGGAGGCGGGCTCGGTCTGACGCGAGCAGGCGGCCAGGACCAGGATGAGTAGTAACCCAAGAAATTGACCCGCGCGCTTCTTCGCCGACACCATCCTTATGACCTAAGACTGCAATGAAATTATCGGATTCCTTCGAGGGTCCCCTCCATAGCCGCCTTGTACCACGACGAACCCAACGTATTGAACAAGGCACCATTCTCTACTAAGATACACAAGCGGTGGAGCAAGCCTTCCTTTTGCTGTCACTTACCAACACCTAAGACATCTAGCGAAGTCACCAGAGGAGTAATACGTATTGGATCTGCCGACGGGAACGGCAGCCTTATTTGCTGAGGTTCGTGTATAGGCGGAGCGCTAGAGAGAGCTAACTGCGAGTCCGACGAAAACAGCTACGACCACCACCACGATGAGGTCGGTGGTCAAAGCGCGCCGCCAGTACGTATCCTTGTAGTAAGGGAGTTGAAGCGTGGCAGCGACACCGAATCCGATCGTCCCCACCGCGACAAGGACGGTCATAAAGGTAGCCCGCGCGATCATTCGCGGCCAAATAGTCAATTGAACTTCCTGGTTGTAGCTGGAATCCGCATGACTGATGGTTTTCTCGGTCACAAACCAGAAGTGTGTGACAAGGATATAGCCGCTTATGTAGATCAGGAGCGAAGTATTGAATGCCGCAGAGGCTTCCGGCACTGTGCTGTCGATCCAGGCAGCCACTGCGATGATAGAGGTCAAGTGGACGGCCTGGTCGATGAAATAGGAGCTTACCGTCCACTCCGGACGGCCCTCGGTCGTTCGATACTTCACTACATCCACTAAAAAATGGAAGATTGCCATGGCTAAAATCTGCCGCCAGATTTCGCTTCGGAAGGATCCGACTAACAAAAGTAAGGTGAGAAAGTGGATACTGGCATGCAGCACCAGCCCCCACATTCGGGATTTCGATCGCACCAACCACATGGGTTGGAGCGGGTAATCACCCAGCAGGTGCGCGAGAAAGAGGTTCCAAAACATCAGCCTGCAGTGTCAGTAGCTCCCAAGTAGACGCTGATGGTCGATCTTGATGCAGGCGTTCATGATCACCTGTAGGCCGGCCGCACGCGCCTTAGCGGCAGCCTCCTCATTCACAATACCAAGCTGCATCCACACTACATTGGCGCCGATTTCAATCGCCTGATCAACGACCGGCGGTATGTCTTCGCTTCGCCGAAAGATCACCACCATATCGACCGGGTCCGGAATAGAGAGTAAATCGGGATATGCCTTTTCTCCAAAGGCTTGGTCAAGATAAGGATTCACAGGGATGATGCGGTACCCCACGGCATGCATATAGCCTGGTACGTAGTAGCCAGGACGGCTTTCTCGCCGCGATAACCCAACTACTGCGAGGACCTTGACTTGTTCTAGAATCGTCTTTTTGTCCGGTGCGTCGGTTTGCAAAACCATGCTCTAATCCTTAGATATTCTCAAAGTTTAGTGGCAGCCGGACTTCGAAGCGAGTATTCCCGGGCTCCGAAGTAAGACTGATTTCCCCTCGATGTCGCTCCTCGACGATTTTGCGGCTGCTGCTGAGCCCCAGCCCCGTGCCTTTGTCGCGTGATTTCGTGGTGAATCCCGTTTCAAAGATGCGTTCCTGGAGATCCGAAGGAACTCCAGGTCCGTTGTCTTGAATTTCAACGATGACCCATCCATTATCGGATCGGGTACGCAAGATGATCTCACCCTTGCCGTCCATTGCATCGGCGGCATTCTTGATCAGGTTAGTCCAGACCTGATTCAATTCGCTCCCATACGCCATGATTTGCGGTAGATCCTCGGCATACTCCTTTCGCACACTGATGCCCTCTTTCAGCTTTCCACCCAGGATGAGCAATGTGCCGTCCAATCCCTCGTGGATGCTCACGTCCTGTACTGGGGCCTGATCCAGGTAAGCGTAGGACTTGTACGCCTTTATGATATTCGAGACGCTTGCAGCTGCGCTACGGATCTCGGCGAGTAGATGCTGCACCGTGAAATCTCCGGACAGGTAGCTCACAACGTGCGGCAGCTGTACCTCTGAAAATTGATCACCCAGGAGCGCCAGATCTGATTCCTCAAACCCCCGATCCACAAGTGTGGGGGCAATTTCCCATGCGTCCTCGACGCCCTTATCTTCCAGCCAAAACTCCAGTTCGGCTTCGCGGTCGCTCCGCGCAAGAGCGTCAAGCTCCGGGGTATCAGTTGCGCGCTCGGCGCCTTTGGTTCGCTCCTGAGACAATACTTCCATCTGTTCCCTGGTCAACCCAAGCCTTTCCAAATCCGTCCGCGATAATTTCTGAGACTCCAATTCAGGCCCCAGTTGCTCGGCAGCCCGCTGGATAGCGGAAGTGGGGTTGTTGAGGTCGTGAACCGTCTCAGCCGTCAACGTGCCGAGGATCGCCATGCGCTCGCTTTCATAAAGCGCATCCTGCTGCTCTCTCAAGCGAGCCAGAATTGAGCGAAGCATGCTCTTCAAGGCAGTAGGATCTTGATTTACGAGAGAGTCGAAATGCTCCTTATCGATCGCGAAGAGCAGGCTCTCAACATGAGCCCGAACGGTCGCGCTGCGCGGGGCATCTTCAAGCAACGCCATTTCTCCGATGAGTTCACCCACATGTCGGACCGCGATCAGTATCTCCCTCCCGCCTGAAGAGGTCAGGATTTCGAGTTCGCCCTCGCGTATGATGTACGCTTTATCCCCGGCGTCACCTTCCGAAAACAATTCTTCGCCGGCGGCTAGCCGTACCTCCACAATGTACAGGCAGAGGCTCTCCAGGTCGGAATCCGAAAGCTCGGCGAACAGATCTACTGTGCGCAGGAAGTCGTACATCAGACGGTCTTCAAATATTGGTGTACGAAACTGATTGCAATAGCGCCCTCACCAACGGCGGAGGCGACCCGCCGCACTGCGCCTTGCCGCACGTCGCCCGCGGCAAAGATTCCGGGAACGCTGGTTTCTAGCAGGAATGGGTCACGCTTTAGCGGCCACTTTCGGCGCCTGCCATTACCTTTCAGCAAGTCCGGCCCAGTTAGTATGAAACCGGCATTGTTGCGTTCGACCACCCCATCTACCAAATCCGTGTGTGGAACTGCCCCAATAAAAATAAACAGCGCTGCCGCAGGGACCGTCTCCGTGTCCCCCGTATCGCTGTTCCTGATCGTGATCGTTTCGAGCTTCTCCTTGCCGCTCACTTCCTGTACGGTCATGCGAGTTCTGACCTCGATGTTTTCGGTCTCGCCGATCTGGTTCACTAAGTATTGAGACATCGTGATGCCCATCGAACTACCTCGTACAAGAATCGTCACCTTGCTGGCAAAGCGAGAGAAGAACATAGCTCCTTGGCCTGCCGAATTTGCCCCGCCAATAGCGAAGACATGCTGATCCTTGTAGTAAGCGGCTTCTGTGAGGGAGGCGCCGTAATATATACCTCGGCCAGCAAGCTCGGCGACTCCAGGCACATTGAGCTCCTTGACGGTCACGCCGGTAGCGATGACCAGTGCCCGACAGCTGAGCTCCTCGCCGCCTGAACAGGTCACGTGCCGGTAGGTACCGTCGTCCTCAACCTTGGTGGCCTCGACCGCGGTCAAGATTTCTGCTCCTAGCCGCTTTGCCTGTGCGTCGGCACGACTCGCCAGATCCGCGCCGGTAAGCCCCTTCGGAAAACCCAGATAATTCTCGATGCGTGAACTGGTCCCGGCTTGCCCTCCAGTTGAATGCCGCTCGATCATCGCTGTGCTGAGGCCTTCGGAAGCACCATACACAGCTGCACCGAGCCCGGCCGGGCCGCCGCCCACGATGATGAGATCGTAGAAGGCCTCCCTGGCCTCCGTCTGTAGCCCTACTTTCTCGGCCAGGTCTCGGTTGTCGGGCTCAACGAGCACCTCACCATCGGGGAAGAACACGACCGGCAGGCGGCGCTCACCGGGCTCTGCAGCCTCAACCAGCTCACGGGCCTCTGAGTCGGCCTCAATGTCCAACCACTGATAGGGAATGCGATTGCGCGCCAAAAAATCCTTTGCCGCATGACTGCCCGGAGACCATAAGGTGCCGGCCACCCGAATCCCATCGTATGGAAGTTCCACACTTGCGTCCCAGACCTCGAGTAGATCGTCTAACACCTGATAGAGATCCTGAGGCTCGTATGGCTTCATCAAGTAGTGATCTAGACCGATGGTGTTGATACTATCGATGGCCGCCTCGGTGTCTGTATACGCTGTCAGCAATACTTTGCGAGCCTCGGGATAGAGCAGCATGGCCTTCGCGAGAAATTCGGTTCCGGTCATACCCGGCATGCGCTGATCGGCAAGAAAGAGCGCTAGTGGATCGTTTCGGTGCTTGAGTCCCTGGACGGCCTCCAGAGCTTGAGCTCCGGAGCCGGCCTTTACGATGCGGTATTCGCCACGGTAGTGCTGGCGCAAGTCGCGTTCGACTGCGTTCAACACCTGCGGTTCGTCGTCGACGGTCAGGATTGCGGGCTTAGCCACTGGGGATGGTTTCCTTCATTTCACTCGATTACCAAAGGTAACCTTTAGCGCCTTGAGGTCCATTGAGAACAGAGGCTTCTCCGGTCAAGTTGTTAGTTAAGTATGAAATGGCATTCACGGTCTATCTCCTCCGATTGAAATGTCTGTAGCTAAATAATACTCGAGCGGCAAGTGTCGCTCAGGTCCAGCTGTTCCTAGGTAGCAGCGGTTGATCTTAGAGCGACCAGAGGAGCCGAAGAGGTAGGAGCGCTTCGGCTCCATAATGGAGCGGATGCGAGGCTGAGACATAAATGTCTGGCGAAGATCTTCGTCGCCCGTTCGTTCAGTGATGGTCCGAACAGCTCCTTGAGCATCGGACCGGAGTGTCTGGGCCGAATCTTGATCACCCACAATCTCTACCATTCGGCTTGGAGCAAGGCTGCATACCCGAAAAATTCGGGGTTGAGTGATTCAACGCTGGTGGATTCAAGGGCCTCCCGGGCCAGATCACTGACCCCCTGCCGCGCAAGCAGATCGCGGCCGCTGAAAGCGGCGGTGCAGATAGCGCAGAATATCAAGCAGCAGCCTGGAGGGGAACTGTTCTGGGAATCGTCCTGGGCGTCATGGTGCTCTTTTCATCTATCTGATGGTGTTTAAGCCGGCGCTCTGGGGCTAAAGGGCTGGCATCCGCAAGATCTAAAGGATCGTCTCCCCGAATAAGGAATGAAGCGAGCCGAAAGACCTCGGCTCGCTTCTCCGTTGAAGAATTTAGGCGGGTTCGTGTAGTTATGCCACGCTGCGCAGTCTAGTCCACCTCCGCCGACCGCCTAGGCCAGATGGCCCAAATTAAACCGTTGAGCCCCAACCAAACCACAGACGAGATACATATAACGGCGATATTCTCGCCTGTCTCAAAATCGTTCCATCCAAAGCCGATCCATGCCACGATGAAGATCAGCCAGGCCATGGATGAAATGATCGAGAACGCGATACGCCATGTCACACCCGGACCACTCTCATCACTCATCTCTATTCTCCTTGTTACTCGGCGCCTTAAATGCTTGAGCGCCGCTGGTCTCGATATCGCCTAACGTTGGGCTGCCAACATAAACGACTTCAAATGCACTGATCACAGGGCTATAGATCATAACGGAACCGTCGAACCCCAAAGGTGAAAGAGATCACTGCCGCAACCAGCAATATCAGGATCGATGGATAGACGTTTCCCAAGTCTCCGTTTTCGAAGATAAGTGAAGTGTAACCGTCCATCGCCCAGGCCACAGGTGAGATGTGTCCCACAGTGCGCATTAACTCCGGCACAATCTCCAACGGCCACCAAGCCCCGCCCAACGCAGCCAGTGAAATCCCCAGCAGGTTAGTTAACCCGGCTGCTTGTGTCTCGTTCTTAACAAACGAACCGAGCGCAAAGGAGAGCGCGGTTACACATAGCGCGAACGATAGCATGATTAGAATCAAGGCCAGTGGGTCTCGACCGAAACTCTGGCCCACCACCACTCCGATGGCGAAGATGATCAGGTACTGCAGCATCCCAAGTGAGAAGCGGCCAAGGATCTTCCCGCCCAGCAGCTGTCTGCGGGTTAGGGGCATAGAGGCCAGCCGCTGCATGGTCCACTGCCGCTTGTCCTCAATCATGAGCGCCATACCGCCCAGCACCGCAAACATCACAAACATGCTCCCGATTCCAGGTATGGACTGACCAAAGCCACCCACGGATCCAGACGAACTCGATTGAGTGAGCTCATAGTTCACCGTGATTGGATCGTCGGCCCATATCCCAGCCGCGCGATCGCGCAGGCTCTCCGCCAGCGCTGCGTCGCTTGGTGCATCGGGGTTGACTTGGGAGGCGAGCTGTGCGCCAATGCGGGAAGCCGCAAGCGCCCCATTCGTCTGAGTAAGTGCCGATTCAACCGCCTGCTGAATGAATTGGGGAGCGGTGAGATCCTCCACTGCTACGAATCGAATAGAAGCCGGTTCCAACCCTGAGACGAGCTCGGAGAAATCGCCCGGGATTTCGATTATAGCCAGGGTATCCGTACCTTCCAGACGGACCATCGAGAGCGCGGCATCGAGCGTTTCAGCCTCGTTCATGTCGCATGGGTCATCGGTTGTGTTATCCATCGGACACAGCAGCAGGTTGGGGTTGGCTTGCCTAAGACTTTGGATGAACAGTGTGGAAGCTTCTCCCGTATCATGATTGATCACATCGACGGACACCAAGTTCGGCCCATCGTCGCTGGGGATGGCAACCCCGAGAATGATTGTCATCCCCACCGGGATACCGATCAGCCAAATTAAATTGGAGCGATTACTAAAGAAGATACGTAAGTCATTGAGGGCGATGTCTAGTGTCGTTCGCATATTCCCTACGCTAAAAATCAAACCGTTTGTTGAACAAGATCACGCCGATGACATACATGACCAGACCCAAGGCTGACAGAACCAGCAGGTTCAAACCGATGCCGGAGTCGCCCAAGGCTAGGCTCTGAAAAGCCTCACGCCCCCAGTAAACAAGAGAGAGTACTGCGATCGCGGTGGGGAGGAAGAACCCAAAGGCGCCGCCCAATACGCCCTGCACCATGTTGGCGATCGGGCCTACGACCTGGCCTTGTTCGGCAGTCCGGACGATTCCAGCCAGTAACATGCCAAATCCGGCTACGCCCAGTGCGACCGCAAAGACCAAGAGCCCCAAACTGAGGAAATCCCCGCCCCATATCAAGATCACCTCGCGCTGAATGATGCTGGCGACCAGAGTGAGGGCAACAAGCAGTACCATCAGTTGGAAGATCACCGTCACAAACACCCCCAGCAGTTTGCCGGCCAGAATGTGAGAACGTGGCGTAGGTGAAATTACCAGCCGCTGCAGAGTCCATTCGCGGCGCTCCTCGTGCATGCTCAGTACGCCGAACTGTGCGGTAAACATAGCGAAAAACATGGCCTGCGCCGAGCCTACAGCCACCAGGATGATGGTGGTCGTGTCGTTTGATGCCCCACCCTGAACCGATTCCGTCTGAAGCCGGACCAGATCGGTTCCCGGGTCGAAGGCGCAGGCGAAGGCAGATGAAAAATCATCTGACGAGAATGATGCAAGGGCGGTAGCACCGTAACGCTCCTGAAATTCGCCGAACGCGGCAGCCATCGTGATGTTCCCCGCCGCGATTCGCCCGGTTATGCCTCCCGCTATGCTGTTGATCACACCGGATGAAATAGGACTTCCGCTGTTGGCATAGACCGTAATTCCGGATTCATCGATCGATGGGTGGAACACTGGAATGTAGGCAATACGCTCGGTGAAGTCTGGTGGAATGATGATGGCAGCCACGTAGGTGCCATTCTCGACTGCCAACTTCGCCACGAGCTCCGCGTAGTTCTCCTCGGCAGTGTCATGGACCGGGGGCTCCAACTCTCCGCTCTCAATCAGGGCGTTCGCGGCAGTCAAATCGAACACCACCGAATCCGTCAAATCATGTAGTGCGTTGGAATCCCCTTCACCGGAGCCTTCGCTTTCAAGGAGGTTGCAAGCTGGCAGCGGCTCGGCCGCTTCCTCGTCCGAAACCGACCTCTGGTCCTCGACCGGGACAAGCAACGACACAAAGATGTCGCCATAGTTCACACCAAATTCGTTCCCCTGGTCTTGGTTGACTATAGCGACCGGTATGTCCTGGATGGGGATGTCGTTTGCGCCCGATCCCCCAAAGGCCAATCCCACGATGGTGGCCACCGCCAAAGGAGAGATGATCATGATGATCAACAGATTGCGATTGGTGAAGGTCAGGTAAATTTCCTTCCAGGCGATGGTCAGAATCTTATGCATATAGGAATGCTCAATCCCTCAACGCCCGGCCGGTCAGGTGCAGAAACACCGCTTCGAGATCTGGTTCACGAACCTCCACCGACTGCACGTCCACACCGGCGGCCTCGGTCAGCTGTATGACATCGGGCAGCGCCTTGCGTCCGCGCTTAGCCGAGATGGTGATCTGGCCCTCGGCATCCGTATCTCCCATTTCGATGAACGCTTGAGTGATGCCTGGTATGTTCTGCTGGAGACGGTGTGGCAACTGCTCATCGATTTCGGCTCTACTGATCTTGAGAATCAAGGTGTCTTCTTCGCCCACGCCTTGAATTAGCTCATCTTGCGTGCCCAATGCGATAATTTCGCCGTGGTCGATGATGCCAACTCGATCGCTGAGCTCCTGGGCTTCCTCCATCAAGTGCGTGGTGTAAAGGACGGTCATTCCTCGCTCGTCGCGCAACTCCATAACTGTATCCAGGATCCGTCGGCGGCTCTGAGGGTCAATACCTACCGTTGGTTCGTCCATATAGACCAGTTCCGGCTTGTGCAGCAATCCCACCCCGACGTTGAGACGTCGCTTCATGCCACCCGAGTAATTTTCGACCTTGTCTTTCTGCCGATCGGTCAGGCCCACAAATTCGAGCACTTCATCCACGCGTTCGTTGAGAACCACCCTGCGTAGGCCGTACATCTTGCCGAAGAATTCTAGATTCTGCCGTCCCGTTAGGGTGTTGTAGAGTGCGATTTCCTGCGGGACCACGCCCATCAGTTTCTTGGCTTCTAGTGGCTGGTCGGTGATCGAGTAGCCGCCGATCTTTGCATCTCCGCGGGTTGGATCAACAAGCCCGCTGATCATGGAGATGGTGGTGGTCTTTCCGGCTCCGTTTGGTCCGAGCAGGCTGAATATCTCTCCCTTGCGTACTTCGAGGTCGACGCCGTTGACCGCCTTCACTTCATCGCCGTCCGCGGCTTTGTAGGTTTTCGCCAGATCGTGGGTCTCTATCATCAGTTCCATGGAAGATTTCCTTCAGAGTCGATACCGGAAAAGTTTGGAGCTGCCTTAGGCTCCGACTGCAAGCTATTGAGATGTTTGTGGGTTTGCGCTGGGTCGGGGGTGTAGAAGCTAGTCTTTTTCGACGAGTGCGCCTTCCAGTGGATAACCTGCCGCCTCCCACTCGGTGAGTCCGCCGGAGTAACGCCGTACTTTCTTATAGTCATGCGTCTCGAGATAGTGGTAGGCCATCATACTGGCCGGGCACAGCCGATCCGAGCAATACACCACGATGTCCTCCTCCGGATCGAGTTCCGCTGCCAGGGATTCGGGCTCATGTAAATCGATCGAGCCCGGGATGTGCTTGCCCTGGAAGGCTAGATCCCCCAGTGTCATTACCAGCCTGAAATCGTCATTGCGATCGATCTTGGCTTTGAGTTCATCGGCGCTGATCTCCCTCATTTGTTCTCCAAATCCTGATTGTAGAAGGAATCCCCACAGACCGGCATGATATCTGTTACGGATCGGTGATCGATCAAAGGGGAGTCGGGCTCCCGCAATCGTGACCTGGATAGGGTGTGAACCCTCTAAGCGAGAGGCGACTCGCCGCCGGTCTGCCTCTGGAAATATGGGTTGACGCCAAGCGAATGATCGGTGGTATCGACCAGGCTCTTAATGGAGGGTACCGCTTCCATGATCATCTTTTCAACGCCCTGTCGCAGCGTCACGCTAGCCAGGCCGCAACCCTGGCAGCCTCCGCCCATGTTCACGTAGGCCACATTCTTCTGAACATCCATTAAGGTGACGTGACCGCCATGAACGGCTATGGATGGGTTGATCTGGCTTACGATAACCGAGTTGACTTCGCTTGCGTGCTCATCGTGCCAGAGTGGATTTGGGTTCACGAACTTGAATCCCGATTCATCGGGATCATCCACATAGTCCAACCGGGCGCCGTCCAGATAGCGGTTGCTCACCGGGTCGACAAGAACCGTCAATCCGTTAGTTGAGATGACTTCATCGTCGGGTCGACGGAGTTCATCCGGCACAAAGCTTAGCCGGTAGTGGAAATCATCCTCGGATCGGCCTACGATTTCTGCGCGGAGCGCCAACTCTGGACGATTGACCTCCTCCAGACGCGCCCTGATCTTGCCTCTGGCCAACTCACTTATTTCAAACATACGCACACACCTTCATAGAATACGCATTGAAATTATAGCCGCCGCAGGATCCCATTGCTCTTGGTCTCAGAACCTGAGCCTACAAATGCGCGGGCGGTTCATAATAGAATGAAAGCAGTCTCGCAAGGAAGAAACGAAATGACGATCCCACCTACATATCCTCAACTGGAGGATAACGCACCGCTCCTGCTGGGTCCCGGGCCAAGCAATGTTCCGCCGCGGGTGTTGCAGGCAATGGCGGCACCCATGATGGGGCACCTGGATCCAGTCTTCTTGGAGACTATGGATCGCATCCAGGACCTCCTACGCTACACCTTCCAAACCGAAAATTCGGTCGCCATCCCGGTCTCCGGAACCGGCAGCGCGGCGATGGAAGCCGCGCTTTCCAACATGATAGAGCCCGGCGATCCCGTATTGGTATTCGTCAAAGGTTTCTTCGGTGAGCGCATTGAAGAAATGAGCCGCAGATATCGAGGAGAGGTAGAGACGATTCGAAAACCCTTGGGGGAGGTATTCTCGCTCGAGGAGATTGAGCAAGCCCTAGAAGCGCACCCGGCAAAGGTTGTGGCTATTGTGCACGGAGAGACCTCCTCCGGAGCGCAGCAGCCGATGGAAGGCATCGCTGATCTGGTACACGCGAAAGGCGGCTTGCTGATAGTCGATGCGGTGGCCACTCTTGGCGGCAGCCCGGTGCTGGTCGATGAGTGGGACCTCGATGTCTGCTACAGCGGCAGCCAGAAGGGCCTGAGCTGCCCGCCGGGCTTGGGGCCGATTACGCTCGGACCGCGCGCGCAGGAGGCTTTGGCTAAGCGAACAACCCCAGTCGGCAACTGGTATTTCGACATGAGTGGCCTGGAGCATTATTGGGGCAAAGAGCGCACCTATCATCACACGGCTCCGATCTCGTCTAATCTAGCGCTTTACGAAGGGCTGCGCATCGTAGCTGAGGAGGGATTGGAGGCACGCTGGGCGCGCCATCAAGCCAGCGCGGAAATGCTTTGGGAAGGGCTCCAGGGACTCGATATGACGATGGTGGTGCCGGAACCGAATCGAATGATCACGGTCACGACCGTGAGGGTGCCGGAGGGGGTCGACGAGGCGGCGGTGCGTGCACAGCTGCGAGCGGAGTACAACATTGCCATCGCGGGTGGTTTGGGCGATATGAAGGGTAAAGTGTGGCGAATTGGCTTGATGGGCTACTCGGCACGCAAGCAGAATGTGCGGCGACTGATTGGGGCGCTGGACAGGATACTGCACGGCTAGAGGACGGTAAGTTCACCGTTGGCGTACAGATCAGACCCCTGAAATCCCCCTGGGGCTTGACAAACCCCCATAAATTAGTACAATTGTTCTAGTACGGTGGGACTACTTAAATGCGAAACGGCCACCCGGGCCGTAACGGAAGACTGCACCCCACCGGAAAGGAGCCCCCTGTGTTTCACAAAGTCCTTCTTGTTGGCAATCTCGGTCGCGATCCTGAGATGCGGTATACGCCGAGTGGCCAGGCAGTCACAAACATGTCCGTGGCCACTAATCGACGCTATACCGATAGCTCTGGAGAGCAGGTAGATGAGACGGTCTGGTTCCGGGTGTCCGTTTGGGGACGCCAGGCAGAGACTGTGCATCAATACCTGCGCAAGGGGCGTCAGGTTCTGGTGGAGGGGCGTATGGTGCCGGATGAAAACGGCAACCCACGCGTCTGGAACCGGCAGGATGGATCCCCAGCGGCCTCCTTTGAAGTCAACGCTCAGACTGTCCGCTTCTTGGGCGGACGCGAGGATGCGTTGGCATCGGAGGATATAGGTCCTGCCACTGAAGAAGAAATCCCCTTCTAGGCACCTACAATTCAATCAGGCCCTCGAGCTTAGCTCGAGGGCCACCCTCATATACGGAGCTATCTATGTCAAACCAATCTAAAGCCCCTGCCGGCCAGGTGCAGGTTCACGTGCCTGCCGACTTGGACCCCACCTACGCGAATTTCGCTATGGTCACAAATTCTGCATCTGAAATCGTGATGGACTTTGCGCAAGTTATGCCGCGCATCCCACGCGCACAAGTAAAGGCGCGCGTAGTGATGACCGGCTTGAACGCAAAGCTTTTTCTAAGAGCCCTCACCGAACACATAACCCGCTTTGAATCCCAGTTTGGTGAAATTCAACTCCCGGAGGGGCCTCATCTGGCAGACCAGCTGTTCAAGGCGGCTCCGCCCGAAGAGCCGGGCGACGAGTGAGCGAGCTAAAGGCGCTCGACGGAATTGGCGAGCGAATCCTGGCCTATCTTGACGGGAAGAATGCCGCACGTGACCTCGCTCTGCAGCGATCCCGTACACTTATCCGACACTGCGCAACCGCTATTCGAGCCGCACATCGAGACGAGCGCGATCTTGCCCAAGAGCATCTAACGCAAGCGCAAGAGATCAAAGTAGCGCTTCGCGAGGAGCTCAAACCCTATCCGGATCTCTACCACGCTGGCTACACCCAAGATGCACTCAAGGAGTACGCAGAGGCCTCGATCGTTTATGCGCTGTTATCAGCTGAGCCGCTACCAGACCCAGATGATTTAGAGGTCGAGTACGCAGCGTACTTAGGAGGTCTTGGCGAAGCAGCGGGCGAATTGCGACGACGCACGCTGGATATTCTGCGCCACAACCGGTCGGATGAAGCAGAGCGACTGCTTCAAATGATGGACCAGATCTACGGATTGCTTGTTACGGTGGACTTCCCCGACGCTATCACCGGCAAACTACGCAGGCTTACGGACGTTGTCCGTGGCATTGTGGAGCGAACGCGCGGCGATCTCACGACAAGCTTGCAGCAAGACGAGTTGAAATCCGCCTTGCAGGCGGTGCACGACCGTCTGGATGAGGAATCCTCGTGAGCAACGGACCTCCGATTAAAAGCCCTGAGCGATTTTCTGTGCTTGCCAACCCGCAAATCCCTGAAGCGGTTGAACTGGCAGAGACCATCAGTCAGCACCTGGAAGGCGAAGCTTATTGGGGACCACTCAACGATGACCAGCTTCGCCATCAGATAGCGCAACAACCCGTGGATCTCTGCATCGCGCTCGGGGGAGATGGGACGATGCTCCGGGCCGGACATCTTTGTGCCCCGCTGGGCATTCCGATCCTCGGGATCAATCTGGGTCGATTTGGATTTCTTACCGAGGTGCGCAAGGAGGATTGGGAGCAGGCGCTCCAGAAGGTGGCGGCAGGGGATTATTGGTTGGAGGAGCGCATGATGCTCTGTGCGGATCATCTGCGCGATGACAACCAGTTGGGCTCGTGGGAAGTCTTGAACGAGTGCTTTATCGGCAGAGGTGAGCTGGTGCGCCCGGTCGATCTGGTTACTGAAATTGACGAGCGATACCTTACTACCTATGTGGCGGATGGCTTAATCGTGGCGACCCCTACAGGATCCACCGCCTACGCACTGGCTGCGGGCGGTCCGATCCTGCCCCCAGGGCTTCGCAACGTTGTGATCGTGCCAGTGGCACCCCATCTGTCTGTGGATCGTGCAATCGTGCTACATGAAGGTTCCTCGGTGCGAGTAGAAGTCAGGACCGATCATCAGGCCACCCTGAGCGTCGACGGGGGTATCCCAGTCTTGCTTAAGGATCGAGATCGCGTCGAAGTGCGAGCGGCAGAAAACGTCGTTCATTTTGCCCGGCTCCAGGACCCGGACTATTTCTATCGCAACCTGACCTCTCGTATGAATCAAAATCCAACTGCAGAAAAATGCAGATGACCGAAGCCGCTCCAGTCTGTGCCAATCACCCCGATCGCGAGACAAGTCTCCGGTGCAACCGCTGTGGTAGACCGATCTGTGTTGATTGTGCCGTGCAGACGCCGGTAGGCTACCGATGCAGGGAATGCGTGCGTGGCCAGCAAGAGGTTTTCGAGACGGCAAATGACCTGCAGGTCGGGCTCGCTGCGGTGATTGCAGGAGTGGGCGCGGTGATCGCCATCGGAATACTCAATTTTCTGGGATTCTTTGGACTCATCCTGGCCCCGGTCGCGGGCGGCGGGATCGCGGAGTTGATTCGCCTCTCGATGCGCGGCGCACGGAGCCGAAATCTGCCTATTGCGGCTGTGGTCGGAGCAGGCGTGGGCGTTCTGGCGCATGGGCTGATCCGCATCGCGCCTTTTGGATTGGTCATGATCTTTGGTTCGGGGGGATTCGACACCGGCCTACTCCTGCGTGCGGGCTCAGGTCTGCTCTGGCCTTTAGCCTATGGAGCTTTGATGATCGGGACCTTGTTTTATCGCCTGCAGGAGGTTCGCATCTAAATGCTGACGCAGCTGAGCATCAAAAACTTCGCAATTATTGAGGAATTGAAGCTCGAGCTGGGGCAAGGTTTTACGGTCCTTACCGGCGAAACCGGAGCAGGTAAATCCATCATTATTGACGCAGTCGAGCTCTTACTAGGCGGCCGTGCCGACGCGTCAATGCTGCGCAAAGGATCGGAACTCGCGCTGGTTGAGGGTATTTTCGAGGTGGGGGATGCGCAGCATGACCTGGCAGAAGTGCATGCGCTGCTTCAAGAGCACGAGCTCCTCGAAGAAACCAACGTCATCGTTTTGGCTCGGGAGATTCGGCGTGAGGGCCGGAACCTATGCCGTATCAACGGACGCGTCGTCAACCTGGCGTTGTTAAGAACGGTCGGGGAGTGGCTAGTTGACGTTCATGGCCAGTCGGAGCACCTCAGCCTGCTTAAGGTGAGTGAGCATTTACCGTTACTGGATCGATTTGCACACACCGACCTCGATGATTATTCAAGTGCTTACCAGCGCATGACTGCGGTGCGCAAAGAGCGAGTGGGGTTGGAGAATGCAGAACGCGAATATGCTCGGCGTGAGGATCTTCTACGCTATCAAATCGATGAGATCGAAGCCGTGCGTCTAGAGGTGGGAGAGATACCGGAACTCGAGACGGAGCGCGATCGCCTGGCTAATGCGGAAAAACTTGCAGGCCTAGCGCTGAATGCGCGGGCAGCATTAGAGGAAACGAACGGCGATCGTGCATCCGCTGAGGAAAGACTCGGCGAAGCAACCGCGGCGCTGATAAGTCTGTCCGATGTAGATCCCGCTATGGAAAGCATTGCCCAGCGAGCACAGGGGCTGGCTGAAGAGATCAATCAATTGGCGTCGGAGCTTCGGACCTACCTTGAAGAGGCTCAGCCAGATCCGATCCGGCTAGATGAGGTCGAGGCCCGTCTGAGCTTGATCCACGATCTCCAGCGTAAATACGGAGATGATATTGAGGCGATCCTCGCGTATTCTGCCCAGGCAAACGAGGAATTAGAGAGCATCGTTCACTCAGAAAAACGTCTAGAAGCCTTGAGGGTCGAGGAGGACGAAGTATTGGTGAGGCTCTCCAAGCTTGGTGCTCAGCTCACATGTACTCGTCAAGAATCTGCTAACGAGTTGTCGGCAGCAATCGCCGACCAATTGAATGAACTGAATATGGAAGGATCTCGATTCGCGGTCCAGATCGAGTCGAAAGACGATCCAAACGGTATTCTGACCGAGGACAAACGAGTGGCTTTGGGCCCGCATGGTCTGGACCAGGTTGAGTTCCTTGTTGCACCCAACCCGGGCGAAGGTTTAAAGCCACTGGTAAAGGTGGCCTCAGGAGGTGAAACTTCACGATTGATGCTGGGGCTCAAGAGCGTACTGGTTGGTGCCGACCGCCGACCGACTCTAATATTCGACGAGATCGACCAGGGAATTGGTGGCAGGATTGGCAGCGTTGTGGGCTCGAAATTAAGCGATTTAGCGCGGGAACATCAAGTGCTGTGTGTGACCCATCTGCCTCAACTTGCGGCACATGCCGACCGGCATTATCAGGTTGAGAAGCATATTGAGGATGGACGGACACTCGCAAGAGTGGCTCCGTTGGAGCGAGACGGGCGCCTCGATGAACTGGCGGAAATGATGGGTGATCTCAGCGAGGCTAATAGAAGGTCGGCTGAAGCGCTACTTGAAGGTGCCACTCCCGCCAGATAATTGCTGATGCTCGCTATCAGCGAGCATCCAGCGAGACCCTACATCCATGAGACCCGGCCACAGACGAAGTAATCTGCGTCTCAGATGCCACAATGCTCTAAGCGGTGCGGTAGCGGAGGACATCGACGGACCGCAAATTGAGCTCAAAATGAAAACCCCGCAGTCGGATTGACTGCGGGGTTTAGTTTCTGACGAGTTTGTTTAAGCGGAGACTTTCTCTTCGATCTCTACCGGTGTGCTCCCTTCAGGTCGACGGAAAACCACGCCCTCGTCTGGGAGGAAGTCGACGATCACCGTATCGCTATCATCGAACTCTCCTTGAAGGATTTTGATGGATAGCGGGCTCTCGATGTGCTTCTGCAGGGCGCGTTGCAAGGGGCGGGCTCCGAAAGCAGGATCGTAGCCTTCCTCAGCTAACCAGGATCGGGCGGCGGGTGACAGCTCTACGTTCAGGCCATGCTCGGCCAGACGCTCGCTCACCTTGTGCATCTGTAGATCGACGATTTGCTCCATCTGTTCCGTCGACAGGGTGGAGAAGATGATGATCTCGTCGATACGGTTCAGAAATTCAGGACGGAATGTGTCCTTGAGTGCTTTCTCGATCTTGTCGTCGGAATCGGCCTTCTCTGCATCTTCACCTCTGCTTCGGAAGCCCAGCGATCCGGCGTGTGTGACAAATTGTGTGCCCAGGTTGGAGGTCATGATCAGTACAGTGTTGCGGAAGTCGACCACCCGCCCCTGGCCATCGGTCAGGCGACCATCGTCCAGGATCTGTAGCAGGGCGTTCCATACTTCGGGATGCGCCTTCTCAATCTCGTCAAAGAGGATCACGCGGTACGGTCGGCGCCGAACGGCTTCCGTGAGCTGCCCGCCTTCCTCGTAGCCTACGTATCCGGGTGGAGCGCCAAAGAGGCGTGAAACGGTGTGCTGCTCACGGTACTCACTCATGTCGATGCGCACAAGAGAGTCTTCATCATCGAACATGAACTCGGCCAGCGCCTTGGCCATCTCCGTCTTGCCGACACCGGATGCGCCCAGGAAAATGAAAGACCCAATCGGCCGTTTGGGGTCTTTGAGACCCGCTCTAGCCCGGCGAATAGCGTCTGCCAGGGCATTGATAGCTTCGTCTTGTCCAACGATGCGCTCGTGAAGGCGCTTCTCCATTTGGAGCAGCTTCTCGGCTTCTGTTTCCATCATGGTGCTGACGGGGATGCCGGTCCACATATGCACCACCTCGGCGATATCGTCTTCGTCGACGATCTCATCCAGTTGATGCTCGGCCTCCCAGGCGTCTCGTTTCTCTCTGAACTCTGCCTCCAACTGCAGGCGCTCCGACTTCTTCTGAGCCGCGCGCTCGTAATCGCGTTCAAGACCGGCCTGCTCCTCTTCCGCCATCAGCCGATCGAGATCGGTCTTCAGCTCTTTGAGATCCGGCGGAAGGGAGAATAGGGCCACGCGCAGCTTTGCGGCGGCCTCGTCCATGAGGTCGATTGCCTTGTCTGGCAAGGATCGATCCGTAACGTAGCGCTGCGACAATCGAGCGGCGGCCACCAGCGCCTCATCGGAAAAGCTCACCTTATGATGGGCCTCGTATCGGTCGCGCAGGCCGTGTAGCATGGCGATGGTTTCTTCGATATTCGGCTCGTCGACATATACCGGAGCGAATCTTCGCTCCAAGGCGGCGTCCTTCTCAATGTGCTTGTGATATTCGTCCAGGGTCGTGGCGCCGATGGCTTGCAGCTCACCGCGTGCAAGCGCCGGCTTGAGCATGTTGGCTGCGTCCATCGCGCCTTGAGCTGCGCCTGCTCCAACGACCGTGTGTAGCTCATCGATCATCAGGATGATCTCACCCTCGGCGCGCTGGATCTCCTCGATTGCGGCTTTCAACCGCTCCTCGAACTCGCCACGAAACCGGGACCCGGCGATCATGGCGCCCAGGTCGAGCGCCACAACCTGCTTGCCGCTGAGAATTTCGGGAATATCGTTGGTGGCGATCTTCTGCGCCAGGCCTTCCACTATAGCGGTCTTGCCCACGCCAGCTTCCCCAATCAGTACTGGGTTGTTCTTCGTGCGGCGGGAGAGAATCTGGATCACCCTCAGGATCTCCTGATCGCGCCCAATCACGGGATCAAGCTTGCCTTCTTTTGCGAGAGTTGTGAGATCTCGGGAATATTTCTCTAGCGTGCGATAGCGCGATTCAGCCTTGCGGTCCGTAACCCGCTGACCGCCACGGATTTCCTTGATCGCTTCTTGAACGCGTTCCTTGGTCATGCCTTCCTCATTAAGCAGTCGCGAGATGGCGGTATTACGCTCGGAGAGGATGGCCAGAAAGATGTGCTCGGTTGAGATGAACTCGTCGTCGAGGCGATTTGCTTCCTCGTTGGCCATATCCACCACGCGCTTGACGCGTGGGGTAATAAAGATCTGGCCGGCGCCTCCCCCATAGATGTTGGCCTTTGGGCTGGCGCGCAGTTGTTGGTCGATGCGATCCGTAAGAGCCTCGATATCGATCTTTAGATGCTCGAGGATCTGTGTGATAACACCTTGCGGCTGCTCGATCAACGCCAGCAGGATGTGCTCTGTGTCGATTTGGTTGTGCCCGTAACGCTGAATGATCTCCGCCGCGCGCTGCGCAGCGTCTTGCGCCCGCTCCGTGAAGCGGTCAAATCGCATCATTTTTACTACCTCCTAGCGCGCTTTCGCACGTTTGGCGATTATAGCATTCGGACCTTTTTGGGGCTTCTGGGGGCCGTAAGAAATATGTATGAATCACTTCCGCTGCTTTCTGAGGATAGAGAGCAGAGCAAATGGGGCTATCAAAAGGTCAGCGAATAGGTTATGTCAAGAACTCTTGCGCAGGACCCCCATTGCAATTCCGTCGCCTGCTGGGAACACGGACGAGATAAAGCGGTCGTCATTGGCAAGGCGCTCATTGAAGCTTCGCATGGAGATTGCGTCAGGGTCTTGATTCTCAGCATCGACGATCGCGCCATGCCGGAAGGCATTATGACCGGCCACAATACCCCGGGGACGCAGATTGGTCTCCGCCCAGTCCAAGTAGGCCGGGTAGCCTTCTTTTTCGGCGTCGATGAATATGAAGTCGAAAGGTCCCTCATAGGCCAACTCTTTTAGGAGCTCGTGGGCGTTGCCCAGCCGCACTTCCACCTTGTCCGCTACACCCGCCATCTGGAAGTGATCGCTTGCCACGGCCGCGTGCTTCTCAGACACCTCGAGCGTGGTCAATTTCCCCCCTGCTCGCAGTCCACGAGCGATCCAGGTCCCGCTGTAACCGCCCAACGTGCCGATTTCCAGAGCTAACCGCGCCCCACTTGCGGCCACAAGAAACTGGAGGAAGCGGCCCTCCTCCGGTCTGACGGTGATTTCCGGTAGGCCACGCTGCGGGATCTCTGAGCGGATGGTCGATAGAATCTCGTCTTCTGCCGCAAACGTACTTCGGATATAGTCCTCGAGTGCTTCGCTATAGATCGGCATGCACGGCTCCCTCACTCTGGGTGAAGCGATATATTCCGGAAAATCTACGAGATTATAGCTGTCGCGATCGGTACAATCCCTAACGATGCTTTCGGACGACCTTTTCGCCTGGTATGCGGACCATGGGCGCGATCTGCCATGGCGGCGAACCCGTGATCCCTACGCGATCTGGGTATCGGAGATCATGCTTCAGCAAACGCGCGTCGAGACGGTGCTTCCCTACTACAAGAGCTTTCTGAAACGTTTCCCCAACGTCGAGGTCTTGGCTGGCGCGTCACAGGAAGAAGTGCTTAAAGCGTGGGAGGGTCTCGGATATTACGCTCGCGCACGTAGCCTTCATCGCGCGGCACAAGTCGTCGTCGACCGCTTTGATGGGGAACTGCCCGAGACGGAACATGATCTCATGGAGCTGCCGGGCATCGGGCACTACACGACTGATGCGTTGCAGGCCATTGCGTTTGAGCGGGATACCTTAGCTCTGGAAGGAAACTTGCGCCGGGTGCTGACACGGCTTTTCGATATTCATCAGGATCCGCGGCGGCCCGAGGGCGAGCGAGAAGTTCGCCGACTCGGCAGATCTGTCCTGCCAAAGGGTCAGGCCTCCGCGTTCAATCAAGCGCTGATGGATCTGGGTGCACTGATCTGCACCCCTCGCTCTCCAGTGTGCCACGCATGTCCCCTTGCGAGCGATTGCCGCGCGCTAAGTAACGGGACTCAAGAGCAGATCCCCATACGTCCAGCGAGGCAGCCGCTTCCCATGCGCCCAGCCGTAGCGGCCGTAATGTATGAGAATGACACCGTGCTGATAGCGCGCCGGCCGGATGACCGTCTCCTGGGCGGGCTATGGGGATTCCCAAGTGGATTTGTCGAGGAGGGCGAGTCGAACCATGTGGCTCTGAACAGAGTAGTTAAGGAACAGTTGGGCCTGGAGATCGAAATCAAGCGGGCCTTGCCTCCCCTCGCCCACACCTACACACACTTTCATGCTGCACTGCGGCCGTTCACCTGCCGAGCACGATCATCCAACGGCTCCCTGCGTGAGCGAGGAGATGTCCGCTGGGTGAAGGTTATAGAGCTTGATGAGGTTCCTATGGGCAAGTTGGATCGGATGCTGGCGAGAGAGATAGGGCAGATCCAAGGGACACAACGCTAAAGCTCTAGATCAGGGGTGCAGCCAAAACAGGGGTGATACAATCCGAAGGCACATTTTAGAGGGCATATTGATAAAAAAGCACCTGGTTCTCCCGCTGGTTCTTGGCAGCCTGCTGATCGCAGCCTGCGGCTCGGTGGCGCAGAGCATTCAAGTGCCTCAGAGCCCTCTGCTCGCGGCCATCGAGCGTAAGAGCGGGCTGATCGCCTATCTGGGGCCTGATGGCAACGTATACACCATTAATCAGGCAGGCGGGAAGTTGAATATGGTCACAGAAGACGCGCATGGCGCGGAAGACGGTGTGCGGCGCTTCTACGATTTTCCAACCTGGTCTCTAGAAGACAATAAGCTGGCCTTCGTAGGCTTCGATGTTCAGGAGGACGGCAGCGCCTCCGCCAGCATATTCGCTACGGATAAGAAGGCAGAGGACGCGCGCGAGATCTACACCAGCGATGCGCATGTACCTTTCTTCCTCTATTGGTCTCCGGATGGAGAGTGGGTGAGCTTTCTGAGCTCCACGCAGGGGTCCTCCGCTATGGCGCTGCAAATCGCCTCGGCCATAGGAGGCGAGACCTCAGTTGTCGACACTGGAAGACCGTATTACTGGGCCTGGTCTCCAGAAAGCAACCGGGTTATTGCCCATGCTGGCGGTTCGATTGCGGTAAACCCAAGCGGCGCAAGGCTCTCCCTGGTGGAAATGGAGCCGGTCATCCGTGAGACAGGATTGGGGATCCAACCTACAAACTTCCAGGCACCCGCCTACTCGCCAGACGGTGAATATGTGTTGCTTGCAGGTACAACCGGAGGCCAACAGCAGCTTGTCCTCACCGATTCTGCAGGCCGTTTGCAGCGTGTGCTGGCAGACTTCGAGGGCACCATCGCCTTCGACTGGGCACCGAAAGGCGACTTTGCAGCCTATCTGACTGCTGATCCCTTAAGTGAGGCGTTGGTTGGGGATTTGACTTTCCTGGACCTGGGAAAACCCGACCAACCAGAGCTTATCAGCAGCCAGGCCGAAGACGTGATGGGTTTCTTCTGGGCTCCGGATGGCAAGAAGCTGGCTTTCTTCGTTCCAATTGTGTTCTCCGAAGCAGCGGAGGGTGAAGAGCAAACCGCCGAAAACACCCGCTTCATGCTTGAGCTCCATATCGCAAAACCTAAGACGGGCGACACCCGACGCATTGCGGCATTTCAGCCCTCCCCCAGCTTTCTAAATATCTTTCCCTTTTTCGATCAATATCAGCGCTCGGCAACCATTTGGTCCCCAGATAGCCGCTACATCGTGGTATCAGCCGTAGCAAGCGAGGATACGCAGGGGCTGTTCATTGTTCCAGCGTCAGGTGATTTCGAACCCCGTTTCCTCACAGAAGGTCGCCTCGGTTTCTGGTCCTGGGATTGAGACAAAGCTAAAGTAGCTGAAAAGGGAGGCCGAGATGGCCTCCCTTTTGATTCCCGTGTAGCGGTGGAGGGTACTACTTCTTGCCTTTACCCTTTGGTTTTGAGCGCTTCTTTTCCTCTTCTGAGGATAGTGACGCCTTGGTGGTTGATTCCTCAACCTTCTCTCCAGTGGGCAATTGCTCGCGGCGCTGATATGCCAGGCCGCTGCGATTCACTCCCAATTGCTCGAGCACGCTCTCCATTTCCAATCCCTCGTCAACCGCAAGCTGAAGGCTGTTCTTACCGAGGATTTCCAGAACTTCGGAATTGGAGAGCTCCTGCTTTTCAATAAGCGCCTCAACGATCGCTTCCACTTCATCGGCATGCTGATAGAGCATATGCTCTACCTGCTCTTCCAGCTGAGTCCACACCTTTTCTACGCGCTCATCGGAGAAACGCAGCTCCTTCACATCTCGATAGAGCTCAGAAACGGGCGGTCCAAAGAAGCCCAACATCGCCAGCTGTCTGAACTTGGTACGGGCGTTCTGGTAATCTGAGTAAGCGCCAGTCCAGAACTCGCCCATGAATAGCTTCACGCCAATATGTCCAGCAAGTGACACCATGATGTCGGCCAAAATCCTACGGAGTGGCTCACCGTAGACTTCTACCGTGTCAACCGGCAGCACATATCCCATGATGCCCCGGGCGCGTCGCACGATACTGACCCTCGAGATGCGCTGATCGGGCATGGCATAGTGCTGGACGACCGCGTGCCCCGCCTCATGGTATGCGACCTGCCGCATCTGCAACGGATCCATTTCCCGAATCGGATTTGCCATTCCCACAATCTGCTCTTGAATGGCCTGGTCGATATCTTCTTGGATCACGTAGTCTCGACCCTGGAAAAGGGCGTGACGTACGGAATCTTTCGTGATAGCGGCCATGACCTGTGCCGGCGTAGCCTTCGGCGTATCGGCTACGATTGCCTCAACGTCCACCTGCTTAGCTTCATGCCGAATCTTGGAGAGGTAACCCTCGATGATCGCTCGCCGACCGGCTCGGTCCGGTCGGTCGACCTGAATAACTTGATCAAATCGCCCTGGTCGGAGCAGCGCGGGATCCAGGATGTCTGGCCTATTTGTTGAGCCCATGAACAGCACGTGCCAGTTGCGCCTAGGTGGGGGTTTACCTAACATCGAATAGATCTTGGCTTTCCATGATTCCATCCGGCTCGGCTCGGATATGCCGTCCATCTCGTAGAGCAGACGGGTCAAGGCTCCATTCATCATCATGCCGCCCATTAGTCCGCCAGCCATCTGCTGCTGGCCCCCCATGACCCCTGAGCGGCTCATGCCTACCGCATCGATTTCGTCGATGTAGGCGATGCAGGCTCCGAAATCGCGCGCAAGCTTTCTGGCTTTGCGGACAAAGCTCATCATCTTGAGCGTGTCCATGCCCCAGAACATGCCCCTGAAGCCGGATCCCTCCACGGACATAAAAGCCACGCCCGCTTCGCCGGCCATAGCCTTGGCCAGCAGCGTTTTTCCGGTGCCGGGCTCGCCGGTCAGCATAAGTCCATTGATGTACTGACCGCCCATCTTCACAAATTCATGCCGATCCGCCAGCAGGCTGATCCACTGCTTAACCAGCTCGACCAGGTGGGGCTGGCCCCAGTAGTCGTCAAAGGTGATCGTCTTCGGGTCACCGGGCTTGATGACAACGGTGCGTGTGCGGCTGATGAACCAAAAGAGGGCTCCGAACTGCACAACCATAAAGAGCACAGCAAAAACTAATTGCGACAAGAAACCCGCCGCGACAAGCACCAGGTTCAGGACCGTGGTGTTCATCAGTGCCCAGAGGGCCAAGAACAGCATCAGTCCGAGCCACCAGAATCGACGGGCTATGTGGGCGGCCTTTAGCAGAATGCGTCTGGCAAGGGGCTTTTCGCCCAACTCTTGGTAATGCTCCCTCTCGCGCCTTCCGACGCGCTCCAGAGGATCTTCACCTCTAACAGTCAGTGGCTTATCTTTGTTGCTCATAATAGTCTCCTGTAGGCCCGAGCTTCCAAAATAGGAAGGGATGCGAAGGAACAGTTGAGCCCCAATACGGGGCTCGTACCGAGCGAGTGCTCAGAAATCAGTAGGTTTTGGGCCCTAGCTAGAGTATCGATCATTGTAGCATTCGGCATTTTCTGGCGCTTCAGGACTCTCCAAACTCTAATCTCTACCTAGCCGCTGAGCAGCAAATCGATTGCCCCCTGTAAAACCGGATCCAATTCAGGTGTAACTTCATCCCAATCGGACTGTATCAACAGATTGGGTGTAAGGCCCAGAATGCCCAGGTCGCTACCGCTGGGCGCTATATAGGAAGAATCGGCGAATGTCAGCAGCGAACCATCCGACAGTGTCTCCTGACGAAAACTCAATACATTACCGCCGGTTGGCAATCCCACAAGGGGGGCCCGGCCCGCGGCTTGCAGGGCACCGGCGAACACTTCCGGCGCACCGCTGGTGTCTGGACCTACTAGAATCGCCACTGGAATAGTCTGTGAATTTGCTATTTCCACGCCGGCGATTTCGATGGGTTGATCGCCTAGGCGGGAACTGAAATGCCCCATAGATCCATCTCCAAGCAGAGTTAGCATCTCGGTTAGTGGCCAGCTGGGGCTGGAACCCGCGATCCGCAAGTCGAGCACAAGACCCAGCGCCGGTTCCCCTTCCGACTCAGACACTTGCAAGAGCCCAGCCACCCTTTCTGCGAGGGAGTTGTCGACCGCAACTGGAACCAACAAATAAATCAATCCCTGAGGCAGGATATCGCCCTTGAGGGAATCGGCAGCGGTGACTCGATCGCGACGCACCATCACATCTCTAGGATCCTCCCCTGGCGAGACTACTTCAAGCATCACTTCTGTACCGGCCGGTCCTCGAACCCGTTCGATAACCGATAGTCCCTCTTCTTCCGTGACAGGGAAGCCGTCCACCTTATAAATCGCGTCATGCGCACGCAATCCAGCCTGCTCGGCAGGTGAACCGGCAATTACGGACAGCAGCAGCACTCGCGGTTGAGGCTCGATTCGTAGTGATACAAAGGCGCCGATGCCTTCGTAAAGAGTTCCCGATTGGAACTCGGCTTCCACGCGCTCGGCGCGAGTCATATAGCCCGCTGAGCCTTCCGGCAAGGCCGCGAGCATCTCATCGATTGCCTGCGCGAACTCGTCCTCGGTCATCCCGACCTCAATACCGCGTCGCACGAGCGAAGTCTCCGATTCCCAATCCGCTCCGCCAAAACTGGGATATACGTAATTATCCTCAATGGCTTGATGTATCTCTTCAAGGACTGACAACTGAAGCTCTCTGAGCCCATCCCTTACCTGTGAGGGAAGTTCGGTCGGGGTCTCTGTCGCAGCCGAACCGGCGCATGCGGATAAGAGTAGGGGGACAAACCAAAGCCAAATAAGCCTCATAAATACCTTTTGTAGTTTTCTAAGTGGGCTAAGGATATTACAGCCCGGGATGACCTTACGTTCATCTTAGTCTTGGCGCCAGAGCGCTTCAATGGGCAGAGGAAAGGACCTGAGCCCCCCGCGGCTCTGGGTCAAGCACAAATTTCCGTACCTGTAGGTTGTGTTTGTGAAAGACGCTCGCCATCGCGTCGGCGATAAGCTCGTGGTGATCGGGCGCAAACGCTATCAGGCTTGGCCCCGCTCCAGTGAGCGTTACTGCCGCCGCGCCGGCCTCGAGTCCCAAGGAGCGGGCTTCAACGAAACCCGGAATTAGTGGGCTTCGATAAGGCTCGTGCAGACGATCCTTCGCCGCACCCGAAATGAGATTAAAGTCGCCTTTCCGAAGCGCCTCAACCATGAGACCCATTCGGCCTAGATTGAGGGCGGCATCATGCAAGGTCACGTTGCGCGGAAGCATGTCTCGCAGCTCGTGTGTTGGTAAAGCAATCTCGGGAGTAACGACCGCAAATCGCATCGGGGCCAATGGAATCTGTGCGGTCATGAGATGCCCGGCCGACCGCCCCACTACCATAAGCCCTCCATAAACGGCGGCTGCAGCGTTATCCGCGTGCCCCTCCATCTCCCAGGCGATCTCCAGAAGTTGTTCCCGCGTCAGGCCGCTATCCGCGAGCGCCTCAGCCACCATTAGGCCGGCTACTATAGCGGCCGCGGATGAACCCAGTCCGGATCCAAGCGGAATGCGATTAATCGATCGAATGTGCATACCGGGAGCCGAAATTCCTGCGGTCCGAAAAAGACGATAGGCGGCTCGAGCGATCAAATTAGAGGCGTCGGTCGGCAGGTGCCCTTCGCCCTCCCCCTCCACTTGAATCTCGAGCTTCCCGTCGATGACTTCTACTTCCAGCTCGTTGTGAAGATCCAGGGCTACCGCCAGCGAATCGAATCCAGGACCCAGATTGGCCGCGCTGGCTGGCACCCGTATCCGCACCGATCTCATAATCCGAGCAGCTCTTCTAGGGCTTGAATCGTCGGCTGTATCAGAGTAGTGGCCCCTTCGATTGTGGTTGGATCCTTGAGCCCATGGCCTGTGCAAACGCAAACCACTCGCTGGCCGCTCAAGTCCAAACGCCGAGCCTGGACGTCGCTTCGTAGCCCCGCCAGACCAGCCGCTGAGGCTGGCTCAACCCAAAGCCCTTGGTGGGCTAGATCTCGCTGTGCATCCAGTATTTCCTGATCTGGAACAGCAATGATACGTCCGCCCGATTCGTCCGCTGCGCTCAGCGCCTGTTCTCCCCTTGCCGGGTTGCCGATCCGAATTGCGGTGGCAATGGTCTCCGGCTGTTCGATAACCCGTCCTTGCACCAGAGGTGCCGCTCCGCTTGCCTGCACTCCCAGGAGACGCGGGAGGCCTGAAACTTGCAGCTGAAGGAAACCCATCCAGTAGGCACTGATGTTTCCTGCGTTGCCAACGGGAAGCGCCAGCCAGTCCGGCGCGGCCTCAAGCGCATCGACGATCTCAAATGCGGCCGTCTTTTGGCCCTCAAGTCGGTAGGGGTTGAGCGAGTTGACCAGACCGATCGGGGTTCGTTCGGAGAGGTTGCGCGCCAGGCCGAGCGCCAGATCGAAGGATCCCTCAACTTCCACTACTTGCGCCCCATGCATGTGGACTGCGGCCAGCTTTCCGCTGGCAACCTTGCCGCGTGGGAGCAGGACCACACAACGCAGGCCGGCGCGTGCGGCGTAGGCTGCTGCGCTCGCCGCCGTATTGCCGGTGCTGGCACATATCACAGCACTCGCACCGCGTGCGGCCGCTTCTGAAATCGCGGTGGTCATGCCGCGATCCTTGAAGGACCCGCTTGGATTGGCACCCTCAAACTTGATGTAAAGCTCGCTCGCACCCAACTCCGATGCAAGCTCAGGCATAGATATCAGCGGGGTACTTCCTTCTGAGAGGGTGACGGGATCAACCCCATCAGGGAGGTCGAGGTAGGAGCGGTAGCGCTCAATGATTCCAGGCATGAGGCGATTCTAGCATCACAGTCGCTGTTGAGAGCCGTCCCGCAGACCGAAAAAAAGGCACTTGACAAACAATCAAAGCTAGATTATTATCTAACACATCAACGTCTAGTAGACATCTATCTACTCGATAAACGTTGACTAGCCGGGTATCGAGCGCAACACACGGAAGGACGGTGACAAAATGATTGAAGAACTTTCCATCGTCGCTCGGGCAAGAATGCAGCTGAACAACGGAGCGGGTCCACGGCCTCCTCGTAGACATCATCGAGGGTTGAGACAGGTGATTGCGAGAATGATCAGTAAACTGGGGGGCCAAATGATTTCGATCGGACGCCGATTGGAATGCCATGCAGTAAGCTTGCTCAGCGATACAGACGGGTTACGGCCGGCAAAGGCTCAGATCAAATAGATCTGAGCCTTTTGCTTGGGTAGACGGCCGTTAGGGCACTAGCCTAAAGAGGCGGATTAACATTAGTGAGGAGAGAAATGTGAGTGGAGTGTTCGAGAAGCCAGTAGAAAATCGGCGACCGGCAGGGATGACAGCCTTCGCCATCATTTCGTTTGGCCAACTGATTTCAATGATCGGCTCAGGCATGGTTCGCTTCGCCATAACGATCTTTGCCTGGCAGGAGACCGGGGAAGTTACTGCGCTCGCTATGGTTGGGTTCTTCGCCTTTGCGCCGGCAGTGCTGCTCAGCCCGCTAGCGGGCGCCATCGTCGACAGAGCCAATCGCAAGCTCGTGATGATGGTCAGCGATTTGGCTGCCGGGCTGATGACTATTGTCATCCTGATCCTGTTCGTTACCGATCAGCTGCAGATATGGCATTTATTTGTTACCGCCGCCTTTGCTGCTTCATTCGAAGCCTTTCAATTTCCAGCCTACTCCGCAGCGATCACGCTCATGGTTCCCAAAGAGCAATATGCTCGCACGAGCGGTATCCATTCTCTTGTACACAGCGCTTCCATGATCGCTTCTCCCATCCTGGCCGGGCTACTGATCGGAGTGATCGGTATTGCCGGTATCCTCGTGATTGACATCTTTACATTTGGTGTGGCCATCCTGGCATTGTTTGCGGTCTTTATTCCACAGCCAGAACGGTCGGCTGCCGGCAAACAGGGAAAGGGCAACATTTGGAAGGAATCTGCCTACGGTTTCCGGTACATCCTCGACCGGCCCAGCCTCACCGGATTGTTAACAATCTTCTTCGGGATCAATTTCATCGCCTCCTTTAGTATGGTGCTCTTATCGCCGATGATCCTGGCGCGCACGGGCGACGACCAGGTCGCCCTCGGAACGGTAATGTCGGTCTTTGGTCTGGGAGGATTGGTCGGCGGCTTGTTTCTAAGTGTCTGGGGGGGTCCTAAACGACGCATCCATGGAATTCTGATTGGCCTTGCGCTGTCCAGTCTGCTTGGAATAACGCTGCTCGGGCTGGGTCAGACGACGTTGATCTGGGCCGCAGGCGCTTTCCTGATGATGTTTTTTATCCCTGTTATCAACGGCTCGAGTCAGGCCATCTGGCAATCGAAGGTCGCACCGGATGTGCAGGGGCGCGTTTTCTCGGTGCGCCGTTTGATGGCACAAATCACGGCGCCTGTGGCCTTCCTGATGGCGGGACCATTGGCCGACAATATTTTTGAACCCGCCATGATGCCGGGGGGCAGCCTGGAATCCAGCTTCAGTAGCTTGGTTGGCTCCGGATCAGGGGCGGGTATGTCGCTGATCTTCATCATCACCGCCTTACTTGGAACGGTGGTTTCCCTGGCCGGCTACCTGGTGCCTGTAATTCGAAACGTCGAAGACATCTTGCCAGATTACGATGAAGAGCCCGAACTTATGCATGTGGGCGCAGCCGCTGAACAGGCAGCGACCGCTTAGCACACACAGCGAAATACTAGGAGAAGAAAATGTCCAATAACCATATGGCAGAACCCAACCTTTCATGGGATTGGGGCACGGCCTACGACCTGTTTATAAGCCTGGAGGTCCT
This sequence comes from Anaerolineales bacterium, assembly GCA_046759305.1. Lineage (GTDB taxonomy): Bacteria > Chloroflexota > Anaerolineae > Anaerolineales > E44-bin32 > JADFRG01. The sequence continues at coordinate 12,186 of JBHIBY010000014.1, read as the reverse complement.
GCACAACCCGTCGACCTTCGGCCTACGGGCAGCCTGGGCGGCAGGGATGCGCTCCCGTCTTCCATCGGTGGAGAGAGAAACCCTGGAACAGCTACAAAAGAGCAAAATGGGAATGCCGCTTCACTGGGTGCACGGGCTCCCAGATCCTAAGGATGGAGCGAGCGTCCTCCGCGCGCTCAAGGAAATGCCGCCTGAAGAACGTCTGGAAGCGATGACGCTGAAGCCGTCAGAACCGGCAGCATTCCAGGCAGTATTCAAGGAAGTTCGCGACAAGGGAGCATGGGATGATACTCAATTGGAGGAACTTATCACCCAGGCGAAAGAGATGTCCAAGAGAGAGAAGATCGATCCGGATACCGTCGAAATCGCTCTCGATTGGTGGGCCGAGGCTGAGCTATCGGGGGAACGGTTGTTGACGGCGCTGCGAGCGTACTATGAGGGTTTCTTCGCGGAAGAAGAGAACCGAATTCGACCCGCACTGCAAGCTGGTCTGGAACGTGCCCAGGAGCTGGCAGAGCGTATGCCGGTGTTGGATCTGTTGGAAGAGCTCTCTCAGGGCGTGATCCTGGATGAAGGTTTCAAGGCGACGAATCTAGTTCTTGCCCCCTCTTTCTGGGGATCACCTCTGCTGATCTTCGATAAGGTCGCTAAGGATCGTGAGATTATCTTATTTGGGGCACGGCCCCTAGACGCCTCGCTCGTGCCAGGGGAGGTCGTTCCAGATGCGCTGCTGCGCGGCCTCAAGGCACTCTCAGATTCGACGCGCCTGCGCATACTGCGCTATCTGTCCGATGAGGCGCTTACTCCCTCTCAGTTGTCAAGGCGACTCCGGTTGCGCTCATCCACGGTGGTTCATCATCTGGACGTGTTGCGCCTGGCGACACTGGTCCAGTTTCGAATTGGAGAGCACGGGAAAGATCGCCGCTATGCCGTCCGCCCAGAGGCGCTAGAGAGCCTGCTAAGTTCGCTGGAAATCTTCTTGGGTCAGACGGAACCAATCGAGGTCAAGCCGCTCCCTGCCGAAGCTGAGATAGCGGGAGACTAGATCTCTAGGCAGGAGTTGGAGAAGGGGCGCCAAACACCGCGTACTCGCGTTCCAACTCGCGTCTAAACTGCTGCGTGTACAGCCGGTAATAATGGCCTTTGGCGCGCAGCAGTTCCAGATGGCTGCCCATTTCCGCAATCTGGCCCTCCCGGATCACTAAGATCCGATCAGCACGCTTGATGGTCGACAATCTATGGGCGATGATGAAGCTGGTCCGATCCGTCATCATGGCCTCGATACCTCGCTGGATCATTGATTCGGTTAAGGTGTCCACCGAGCTCGTGGCTTCGTCCATGATGAAAATCTCAGGATCCGCCAGCACCGCACGCGCCAGACTGATCAGCTGCTTCTGACCTACCGATAGCAGTACGCCACCCTCTCCGACCTCGGTCTGATATCCCTCGTCCATCTCACTGATGAAGTCATGGGCGCCGGCGATCTTCGCCGCCTCTTCGACTCTGGCCTCACCCGCCTCCAGGTGGCCATAGCGGATATTGTCCAGAACCGTGCCTGAAAATAGATGAGGGGTCTGCAGCACCATCCCGAGTCGTGAATGGATAGCCTCCAGTGAGAAGCCGGTATAGTCCTGGTCCCCAATGCGAATCTCGCCGCCCGTTGGCTCGTAGAAGCGCGCCAACAGGTTCACGATGGTGCTCTTACCGCCCCCTGTTGGACCTACAAGAGCGATCGTCTCGCCGCGCGGTACATAAAGCGAGAAATCACGTAGCACCGGGCTGTCGGGATCGTAATGAAAGTCAACATGGTCAAACTCGATGTCCCCCAGAATGCTGCCCGGATCGAAAGCTTGTGCCCGATCTGAAACTTCCGGAACCGAATCCATCAATGAAAAGACACGTTCGCCGGAAGCCAGGGCATGCTGTAGCTCTGCGTACACTCTCGCCATTTCCTGAACCGGCCAGAGCATGAATACGATGTAGGAGATGAAGGCCTGGATACCTCCTATTGTCATGGTCCCCGTCAGAGCTTGCAGGCCGCCGAACCAGACCACCGCACCCACCGCAAAGGAACTCACGATCTGCACGATCGGTAGGAACAGCGCTGAGAGCCAAGCCGCGCGAAAACCGGCCCTGTACATATCGGTAGTCAGGCCATCGAACTCACGCAAATTCTGCTCTTCCCGACCAAGTGCTTTCGTTACTCGCACGCCTGTGACGCTCTCATTGAAGGCACCGGTGATCTTGGAGTTGATCTTTCGAACTAGTCGGAATTCGGTCAGTATTCGCTTGCGAAACTCGAGTGCTGAAATGACGATCACAGGCACGAAGGCAAACACGATCAGCGCTAGCTGCCAGTTGATGATCACCATGAAGATCATGGCGGTGAGGATGTTCAAGATTCCCCACGTAACGTCTAACAAGCCCCAGGTCACCAATTCCGCCACTCGGTCGGTATCTGAGGTCACGCGCGAGATGATCCATCCAATCGGCGTGCGGTCGTAGTAGGAAAGTGAGAGCTCCTGTAAGTGGTTAAATAGGCTGCGACGCAAGTCGTATCGAATACGCTCTCCGAGCACTCCCGCTAGATAAATGAAGCCGAAGACGCCGGCTGCCGACACAAATATCAAGCCTGCGTAAAGCGCAACCCACTCCGTCAGGGCTTGACGGTCGTTGGCCAGGATGCCCTCGTCGATGATCTTCGCCGTGATGTAGGTGAAGATCGAATCGACGGTCGAGACCACTGCAATGGTCAACAGAAACCCGGCCACCCAACGCCAATGGGGACGAGCCTGGGCCAGGATGCGCCACAGGGTTTGCCCCGAAAAACTGGTGGTAAATTCCTCTTCTTCGAATCCGAAATCAGACACCGGCGATTTCTCTCTCTAGCTCGACTTCGATGCGAGTTTGCGCATCGTGGATCTGCTCGTAGAGGCCTCCCTCTTTTAGCAGCTCCTCATGGGTACCGCGCTGAACAATGCGACCTCCGTCCAGCACCAGTATTGAATCCGCACTCATGAGACTTTGTATGCGGTGGGCGATCACAAAGCTGGTGCGCTCCTGCATCAGCCGCTCCAGAGCCCCACGAATAAGGGCTTCCGTCTCGGGATCAACCGAGGAAGTGGAATCGTCTAGGATCAGGATCTGCGGGTCGGCAAGCAGCGTACGCGCGATAGCAACGCGCTGCTTCTGGCCACCGGAGAGAGTAACGCCTCGCTCACCGACCAGCGTGTCATAGCCTTCGGGGAAGGTGAGTATCACATCGTGAATGGCAGCTGCGCGCGCGGCAGCTTCGATCTCGTCCTGGCTTACCTTACGCTTAGCGCCGTATGTGATGTTTTCCCGAATCGTGCGTGAAAACAGAAACGGTTCCTGTTCCACGATGCCGATATGTTGACGCAGATAGCTGCGCGAATAAGTGCTTAGTTCCACGCCATCTAGTTTCAAACTGCCGCCTGTGTATTCGTAGAACCTGGGCAGCAGGTTTACCAGGCTCGACTTGCCGGACCCGGTGGGTCCAAGCAGTGCGATGACCTGCCCCGGTTTCACGATTAATTCGATGTCCTTCAACACCGCGCTCCCAGCCTCGTACTCGAACTCGATCCCCTCGAAGGTCAATTCTCCCTTAGGAGCGACGGTGGGTAACGTCTCTCCGACATCGAGCGGCTCTTCCTGCTCCTCGATGATCTCCACCACTCGACCATATGAAACCAACCCGGTCGACATCTGAACCACCAGCCGCCCCAGGTTGCGAATGGGCCAGATGATCCAGATGATCATTCCTGCGTATGCGACGTAGGTGCCGATGGTGATGATCCCGTCCATCACCATAAGGGCACCAATGGTCAGGCCAAAAAGCAGTTGAAAGCTAGAGAGGATGTCGGACACCGGCCAAAAAATTGAATGCAGCTGGAGAACGCGCCGCCCGCGATTAAATTTCTCCCAATTCTCAACGTCGAATTTTGTGCGCTCATGCTCCTGCCGGGCAAAGGCTTTCACCACTCGCACTCCGGATAGATTCTCTTGGAGTCGAGTGGAGAGGGTGGCCTCCTGCTCTTGGTAGGCTTCATAGGCGTCGGAAATCCTCCGGAAGAAGAAGAAGGACATGCCTACGGTGATCGGAACAACAATCACCGACAACAGCGCCAGTCGAGCGTCCAAGTTGATCAGCACCGCCAGATTGACTACGAAGAGCAGCAAGATACGGCCGGCACCAATCGCCTGATCGGAGAAGAAGCGGCGGACAGCATCTATGTCAGAAGTGGAGCGCTGAACTAATTCGCCGGTGCGCGCTTTATCGTGATAGCGGAAGGGCAAGCGCTGTAGGTGGTCGAATAAGTAGTCTCGAGTACGTTTCGCCACCCCCTCTGCGGTCATACCTGCCAGCCGACCACTAAGGTAGGTGGCGCCGCCTTGAATGAGAGCCAGGCCCAAGAAACCCAGTGCCACCCATGGAAGCAGGCGGATGGCATTCTCCGCGAACAGGATCTCATCGATGTACTTACCGAGCAGCAAGTAAGTGCCGGCACGCGCAACCGCCGCCACCCCGATACTCAAGGTGGCGAGCAGGAAGATCAACCGATAGCCGCGCAACAGCCGCCAAATTCCAACCATTCGGCTATCGGCCAGCGTTTCCTGGAGATCCATATCGGGCAATTTCTTATTCATCTCGACCTAATTGTGCTAAGGCGCACGGAAATCGACTCGGAGCGTGAAACTCTCCGAGGGCATTCTCCACCGCGCAGCTCTCGCGGTGGATTCTCGACTAGCTGAAGAATCCGTTGGGTTAGTTGGAAGAACTGGGTCTTCCAGCGAGAGGAAAGGCGCGCGTGATGTGCTTCAAGTGAACATCGTGAAGCGTGATTCTACCACCGTCGGCCGCTGACGCTACTGCGCGCCTCATTCGCTGCGCGAAAGCACCAGTGCTACCGCACCCATCAGACCCACATCGGCTCTGAGCGCAGCGGGCATGATCTCGACCTCAAGAAAAATGGGAGACATAACACGTTGGCGAACCGTCTCTCGAATCGGTTCAAAGATAAAATCACCTGCCTGACTCACGCCTCCGCCAATCAATACACGCGCGGGTTCCAGAATATGAATCAGATTGACGAGCCCGAGACCGATATAGAATCCAGCCTCCGCAAACAGCTCCTGCGCAAGTTCGTCACCGGCTCTAGCGGCCTCGGTAATCGATTTGCCTTTGATTTCCTCCCCGAACTCAGGGATGGTCGAGCTTGCTCCTGCTTCCAGACGCTTTTTGGCATTGCGTACGATCGAGGGTCCCGAGGCCAGAGCCTCCAGATGGCCGGGTTGACCGCATCCGCAAATCGGCCCTTCGGCTACCAGCGTCTGGTGCCCCACCTCGGCTGCATATCCACGCGCCCCAAGAAGCAGCCTGCCGCCGCTGATGATCCCGCCGCCGATCCCGGTGCTGACCGTCAGATAGACCAGATCTTCCACACCCTGGCCCGCTCCAAACTGATGTTCTCCAAGCGCAGCCACGTTAGCGTCATTTCCGGCTACGGCCGGTAATTGAAATCGCTCGCGTAGCCGTTCTGTAAGCGAGAAATCTCCCCAGTCTGGAAGATTCGGGGGATCGTTGATCCGCCCGTCTGTACCGATTGGTCCGGGCGCTCCGATTCCAATACCCAACACCTCATCTGGTTTAGCATCTCCCATGACCTGTTCGATGGCGGAGTAGATCCGTTCCATAACGGCCTCGCCCCCTAGTTCAGGTTCGGTGGCCAGTTCTGCTCGTGCGCCTTTTCCTCCGGCCAGATCGGTGCGAATGGCTCGGATGAGCGTGCCGCCCAAATCCACTCCAATTACCCATCGATGCATCGGCTACTCCTTGTTCGTATGGTTTTTCGCGCGAATGCCCTCACCGGCGCCGAGGGTTCAGGGAATTCGTTCATACTATCAACGCTTAAAGCAGTCTGCAATGGTGGATGTAGGGCACCGTACTGTGGGTCACCTTTTCGTTGCGTTAATCTCTGCTACACAAATCCCTAATGTGATTGATCTATATAACTAATTGGATGCAGTGCACATTGGTAAGATGTCGTGGCGTTGCCGCATCAGACAATTGAACGGGGACTAAGTCCAATCCATCCCCGATATTTAGCAATGTGAGAGGTAAATCGGAGAAATGGATCCAACCAACGTAACTGTCGGACTAGCCCTTCTAGCTGGCCTGGCCTCCTTTTTATCGCCTTGCGTATTGGCGCTCGTGCCGGCCTACGTAGGTTATCTCGGCGGACGCAGTGTAACCCCGCAGGGTGTGGTGGTCGAGAATCGGTGGATCACCTTTTCGCATGGCGTGGCATTCGTCGTCGGCTTCAGTCTCGTATTTGTTTTGTTGGGTGCTGCCGCATCTGCGATCGGCGCTCTGCTTTTTGACGCCCGCGTATGGCTCGCACGAATCGGTGGGATCGTGGTCATCATTTTTGGACTGCATACGATCGGGATCATCAACCTCCCCTTCCTGGACTACGACACCCGGCGAGCCCACTCACCCAATCCTGGTGGCGGGTACGGCGCATCAGCCTTGATGGGCGTGTTTTTCTCAGCCGGATGGGCGCCCTGCGTGGGCCCGGTCCTGGGCGCTGTATTGACGCTCTCACTCACAAGCGCAGCATTGAGCCAGGGAGTGATTCTGCTGACCGCCTATTCCATTGGGTTGGCCATCCCCTTCTTGATCGCAGCGCTGGGAGTCGGCCGCGTGGCGGAGCTCATGCGAAACCACGGACGGGCAGTGCGCCTGATATCGATGGGCACCGGCGTGATCCTGATTGTCGTGGGTGTCATGCTGCTCACTGGTACGCTCGAGGCGCTGGCACGCTTCGGTTTCTTTGTGGACTTCGGATTGTAGGTAACTGAGATGGTAGAGCAAAAACGACCGGACCTTGGCCGCAGCGTCCTGATTGTCGCCGTTGGCATCGCAGCACTGGCCGGGTTAGCCTACGTTGCGACACTTCCGGCTGCGCCCTCTGTATCAGCTGTAGCTGATCCCGCTGATCTGGCCGCGTTAAAAGTTGCGCCTACTCAAGGTGCCCTGGCTCCGGATTTCAGCCTCCTCAATTTGGAGGGCGAACCGGTGACGCTGAGCGAGCTGCGTGGTCACCCACTGATGATCAATCTCTGGGCTACCTGGTGCGCTCCCTGCCGCATCGAAATGCCGCACATACAGGATCGCTTCGAGCGCTACGCAGGCGAGGGCTTCCTGGTGCTAGCAGTTGACTTTGATGAACCTGCGGGTCTGGTCGAAGAATTTCGGGATGAGTTTGGTCTGACCTTTGATATTTTGCTGGATCCGGGAGCTGAGGTACAGGAGCTGTATCGCAATCGAAGCTATCCCAGCACGTTCTTTGTGGATGAGAACGGAGTCATTCAAGTTCAGCACATCGGTGTTATGACCGAGGGACAGCTCGACCAAAACTTGGCCGCAATTGGCCTCGAGAGCTAGATAGCTACCGCTCCTAATTTCAAGCACCAATAATCGATTCGGCAAGACTGTGCGATTCGGCTCGAGGGTTGCGTTCAAGCGCTCCGCCAAAAAACTATCACGCCGTCTGCTCAATAAGCACTACTGCTGGTCGCACGCGCATGTTCCTGCCCAGCGACCTGTGAGCCCAATCTTCCTAACCGGAGGCCACGCTTCAGTGCCACTCGCGCAGCATGGTATCCGCACATGCCGTGCATGCCCCCGCCAGGCGGCGTAGCCGAGGAGCAGAGATAGAGGTTCTTCAGCGGTGTTGTATGCGGTTGATCCTCGCTTGAACACTCGCTGCGCTACGCGCAAGCTGGGATGTCCGAAACTTCCAATTTGGAGACCGGCGCGGCCCAATGTGCTGCGTCGCGTGATTCTCCCTGTTTTACTCGCTCTTCACTCACATTAGCCTCCACTCTATCGCCTGCTAGACCTTCGAGCGTCTCCGGCTTGTTTCCTTAACGCAGCCCCGTTCACCGCGGCTAGCGCCTCGGATTCGTTGCCAAAGATCTGGATAGCCTCGTTCAACCGCGTCAGCTCGAATATCTGCTGATAATGTTCCGTCAGACCATAGGCAAGCAGAGTCTGCTCCTGACGGTTGGCTCGTATCAACATCGTGACCAGCAGGCCGATGCCACCACTATTCATATACTCGAGACCCTCGAAGTTCAGGATGATGACCTTGGCACCCCCACTGCTTGCCTGTGTGTATGCGTCCATCAACACGTTCTCCGCGAAGGAAGTGATCTCCCCTTGAACGTCGATGATGCTGGCCGAATCGGTTGCGGCACGCACCTCCATCGTCACCTTTGCTTCTGTCATTTTCATCCTCCTCTAGGCTTTTAAGCGCGCAGCCGCTTCATCAGGGATAATCTGCATGAAGTCTGAAAGCCGCGTGATTTCGAAAATGTTCTTGAAGTGATCCGTCAGTCCAAACGCGATCACCCCTTGGTTGTCCTTCCGAGCCTTGGCTAGGAGGCTGACGATCATTGCAATGCCAGTGCTGTTGATGTATTCGACATCGCTGAAGTTTAGAGCCAGGGATTTGGCTTCGGTGGACCTGGCCTCCATGTAGGCATTGATCAGTGCCGCTTCCGCAAATGCATTGATTTCGCCCCGCAAATCGATGATGGCCACGTCGCCCACTTCTCGAATACCGACTTCAAGTTCGGACTCAGCCATGCGCGCCTCCTTCGAGGTAGAGTACCAATTCGACGATGTGGTGATGCTCGTCTGTGGTGACATGAAGATCGTCGACCATGTTCTTGATTAGGTACAAACCCCAGCCTCGAGGGCTCTGCTCCCCATCCAGCTTGGCCTCTATATCGGGAGTCTTCGGATCCGGGATCGTCTGCCCTCCACCGTGGTCTGTGATGAAGACGGAAAGTTTCGAATTGGAGGTCTGGATACGGATTTCGACCGGTTGATCCTCGCGATACTGGTTCCCGTGCTCCATGGCATTCATGGTGGCTTCTCCGACCGCGGTCTTCAACTTCTCTAGTCGATCGGAAGCCAGATCGAGACCGCTAACGGCTTCCGTGACCTGATCTATCGCTAAGCGTTCGTTGCCGGGCTGGCTGGGGATGTTGAAGGTGGCTTGGATCTTGGTGCTGCGGGATTTGGAACTGGACTTCGCCGCTTCGTTTCCCTCCCTGGCGCACTCAATCGCTAGCAACGTGACGTCGTCCTCATATTCCCATCCGTCCACCGTGAAGATCTCAAGCTCGGCCACAAGCGTGTCGATCAGATCGAGGCCTCCAGGGTGATCAGCCATCAACTGCTTTACGCGTGGGAATCCAAACATCTCGTGCTTGGTATTGTGTGCTTCCGCCAGTCCGTCACTCTGGAATAGCACTGTGTCCCCCGGAGCAAGTTGGACCTGGCTTTCCTCGTAGTGCATTTCAGGCATGAGCCCAAGCGGCATTCCGGTGGCCTTCAGGTCCTTGACACCGTCATCGGTTCGACGGAATGCTAGGCCGTGGCCAGCGTTGGCGTACCGTAAAGTCCGGTTCTGCGGATCAAGAACCGAGTACAGGCAGGTCACGAACATGTTGTCAGGAATATCTGGCACAAGCTGCTCATTTACGCGCTGCAGCACCTCGCCTGGGGAGACAATCCGCTCGGCAGCAGCCCGCAGGACGCTGCGGGTAGTGGCCATCACTAGCGCCGCGGGGACTCCCTTATCGGTTACATCCGCAATAATCATTCCCAACTTTCCATCGGGCAGATCTACAAAATCGTAGAAATCCCCGCCCACCTCCCGCGCCGGTCGATAATAGGCAGCTAGTTCCCACCCGGGCAGCTCGGGAAGCTCGCGTGGGAGCAAAGTCTGCTGGATCAGGCGGGCGATTCTTAATTCCTGCTCAAGCCGTTCCCGTCGGCGGGCCTCTTCCTTTTGCTGCCGGACGAGCTGCGCCACACGGAGCGCGGGCGCGGCTTGAATGGCCAGGCTGCTCAGCAGGGCTCGGTCGTCGACCGAATATTCCTGCTCGCTGAGACGGGGCCCTAGGTTGAGCATTCCGATCAGTTCGCCTTGCGCGACGAGCGGGACAGTTAACCGGACCCCCGCTTGCTTTAGCTCATCGAGCGCAGGCGAATCCAGCTCAAGTCGATCCAGTTCCACGACCCCGCGGGCGGACTGCAGGTAAGCCACTAGCGGGTCATTCGGCGCAATTCCAACTGCGCCAGCCTCGGGCTCTGGCTGTGCTGGTTCATATGGAGACCGGGCCAATACCCGCCACACATCTCGGATTTGTGTGCTCATCTACCCTCCATTATTCTCCGCAAGAGTCCAGATAACGTTACGAACTCAGCCAGCTGCTCCACCCACATATCAGCTGTCATACCGGACGCTACGATCTGAACGATCTCGAGTGCTTGGTCGCCGGCGGCGTGCGCGCCAAGAATGCGGTGGTTCGCTTGAGAGACGATCAGCATGAACAGACCCTCCGAGCGCCTGTCGATGACCGCGCGGTCGAGATCGGCGTACGGAACTTCGGCTACCAAGAACTCCGCACCGCTCTCTCGCACAGTCTGTTCAGACATACCCAAGCTGCCCTACTCTGGATCCGAAAATCCGCTGTGCGGCACGCAGACGTCGTTGGTGTAGGTATCGCCCAGCCTTCCGTGCTCCACCTGCGCAACCGAGGCCCCCAATTCACGCGCCCGTAGCGTGCCAGTCACGCCTGCTGGACCTCCTCCTACGACAACCACGTCGAATTGAGCCATCTTTACTCCTTCAGCCAAAGCGTCACTCGCTCAGGCTGTACAGAGTCATCCACGAGCTCCAGTAGTGATTGAGATAGCTCGCTGAGGTCAACCTCATCCCGTACCTTCGCCCCGAATGCTTCCATGGTGAGAGTCGCGTTGTATCTGCGGCGGTAGAGTCGGCGATCAATCGCCGCTTGAATCCGCTGGCGCAGAGGGTTGAATAGGGCGGCAATCACCAGAGTGGAGGCGACAACTGCTAGCGGAGACTCCTGACCTGTGAACGACCTCAGGACAAATTGGAGGGTCGCCACGGTAGCGAGATATATGACCACAAGTGACCCGGTCAGCAGCGTGTAGACCAGCGTGCGGTTGATCACGATATCAATGTCCCATAATCGATAGCGCAGGATCGCGATCGCAACGGAGGCAGGAAAAAGTGAGCCCAAGATGATCACAATCGGGAGGATCACCAAGAGAACGGTCGTGCGCTCAACAGATGGAACGCTTGCCGGATACGCAGAGGCAACGAATATCCATGAACTCATCACGATCAGCTGGCTTGCCAGGCCAACAGCAACCCATTTCGTCTGCTGACGCTGCAAAGCGTGCGACACATGCCGGAAGCGAAACACCTGCGAGTGGATCGTGAGCGCCAAATACCCAAAGATGGCAATAAAGCCTACGATGATGAACGGCGCTGGAAGCAGGATCACCAACAAGAAAGGCATCGTCCAACGAGTCCAACGCGGTGTGAAGCGGCCATCGGGGAAAGTGAGAAGAAGAAATAAAAGGCTGAAATAGCCTAAGGTTTCGAACGAATCGACGAACGGGCTTACCTGGGGCTGCGCAATCAACAGGATGCTGTTAGCAGGGCTGAAGGCAACGCCACCCAGGGCAATGAGTGTGAAGGAGACAAGAAAGGCGATCCAGTCGTCCGATCTGCGGGACACAATCAAGGCAGCTGCCCCGAGATAGGTCAAATTCCAGATCAAGTTCACGGTGACCACGCCCCAAGCTATGACTGACGTAGATGCAGCGACACCAGGCAAGACTGCCAGGTCTTCGACAGTAAGGTCAATTGGGTTACATTCGACATTTTGGCAGGCTTCGTTCAAGGGCTGACGAAATCGCGCAACCATTCCCCACGCAAACATCGATAAGCACCCAAGCACCAGAACCGCCCACAGTATTCGGGCCGCGGTCAGCCCGCGGCCGTGAAGTCTAGTGGAATGAGGCCGGGTGCTATTCAATCGGTGCATCCTCCCGTGACAAGTATGAATCCATAGTGACCGTCGGTAGCTGAACGTCGATCTTCCCAATCTTGACTTCCAGCGGTGATTCTGCAATTCACCATCACGGGTTCTCAGGCTCCCGCTCTCGGATCCACAAAGACAAGTGTGACGGCTGCATGGACTCCTGGGCGGCGCTCAGCAGCGCTACCTGCATCTGCTCCAGATCAACAACGTCTCGGAGCTGGCTTGAAA
>JBHIBY010000013.1:0-46655 GCA_046759305.1 Anaerolineales bacterium | reverse complement strand
TTCCGGAACGAGGGGGTCGATCGCACTCATCAGCCCGAGTTCACACAGCTTGAGTTTTACATGGCTTATGCCGACTATCGGCTGGTCATGGATGTTACCGAAGACATGATCACCTATGTGGTCGAACAAGTATTGGGCGGAACGCAGTTTGAGTACGAAGGCCAAACAATCGATGTCACGCCCCCATGGGGCCGTATCGAGCTGCGTGCAGCAATCGCATCGCAGACCGGGATCGACTACGCTGAACACAAATCAGATATGGCGCTCTACAAGGCGATCTCAAAGGCTGGGATCGATGCGCCTGAGAAAGCCTCGCGTGGGAAGCTGATCGAGCATCTGCTGGATCACCACGTGGTGCCGGATCTTATCCAGCCGACCTTCCTGTACGACTATCCGCGGGATATCTCCCCGCTCGCTAAGGCTAATCCAAATGAACCTGAAATCGTTGAGCGGTTTGAGGGATTCGTCGGTGGGATGGAAATCTGCAACGCCTTCACGGAGCTGAACGATCCGATCGAGCAAGAACAGAGGTTTGTCGAGATGGGTCGCACGTATGAGAAGGAGGATGTCGAACGCCATCCTCTGGATGAAGACTACCTGAGGGCGATGCGCTATGGGATGCCGCCAAATGGCGGTTTCGGCATGGGGATCGACCGGCTCACCATGTTGCTGACCGATCGACCCAGCATCCGTGAGGTCATTCTATTTCCACATCTTCGAACCAAGGACAAATAGACCTCCCGCGCTACCCAATAGCTTCCGTTACACGCTCGGCGGGAGAAGAAATCTACTGGCGGAGGGCCGCGTTCGGCCGTCGGGGCCCAAGGATAAGCCCATCCTTTTCCTAGGGGCTTCAAGTGAAAAGAACTGAACGATGTGGAGAAGGGAGGCTCTCGCCGACGTAAGCTAGCGTTTCGGGCGCCAGCCAAGCCTCTTACGGAACGTGGCGTAGCGCGAGAAGAAATGAACTAGGGGCGAGGAGAGCTTTCCAACCATCTCCGCTTCCTTGAGGGCCGCCCGCATTCCCTCTGCGTCGTCAAAATCTGGCAGCCGCAGGCCTGCAGTACCCACCTCTACATAGGCGTGGGCATCGGAGCCGGCAGTACCAGGCAAACCAACCTCTGCAGCTAGCTCCTGAGCCCGCTCGTTGGCGCCCTTGCCGACCGTACGCGCGTTGAAGATCTCAAGTGCATCGACATAAGGCAGGATTTCCCGCAGCGCGGGTTCTTGCCAAGCTCCTCCACGAAAAGGATCCAGAGGGTGAGCCACACTGATGACAGCACCCTGATCCCTCATGCGCCGGATTGCATCCATCGGTTCGAGGCCGGGCGGAATCCACTCATCTATGAAGTATGCCAACATCTCACCCTGGGTCGTATAGACCTCCTCGCCAACAATTACTAAATCTGGATCCAGAGCTTGGGCTTCGCGGGCTCCTTCGACTTCGCTGTGATCGGTAATTGCCAGGCGCTCAATGCCCTTCGATCGAGCCGTTTCAAGAAGCCGCTCAGGCATCATCAGGCAATCCTTCGAGCGGTAGGTGTGACAATGAAGCTCAGCGAGGATCACTAGCCAGCCCTGGAATGCCTTCAAGAGTTGTTGCGTACCGCACCGAATTGCGAATTGCTTCCGCAACCACGAATTCAACCAGGTAAGCAATCAAATCGAAGCGTGCGTCCACTTGACCGGTAGCGAGGGTGAAGGCGGTGTCCCCATCGTGGGTTGTGTGTGGGGGACGGATAGCCATCACAAGCCCATTCTGAGCGTGCGAAGCCAGGCGGTTCACATCGACTTTGGTGAGAGCTGCATTGGTTGCGGCAACAATGAGCGTCGTGTTGGTGCCATCTGGAATCTCGGGTTCCTTGGTCAGGTGCTGCAGCGGATCGTTTTCAGCGAACCACAATCCATCAGAGCTGCGTGCACCCGCAAGCACGGTCCCATCCACGTTCAAGATATCGCCAACGCAATTGGTGACTGCTGCGGCGCCAACAATCAGCTTTTCTCCACCTTCAAGTTCTATTTCGTCGGAAGCGGTACCGAAGCCGCCCTTCATGATTCCTTCGAAACCCGCCCATTTACCGACGGTGACGCCGGCGCCCACGCCGACGTTGCCCTGGGCGACCGCATCAACCTCGGCAGCCTGACACGCTTGATATCCCATCTCTGCATCGGGACGGCGCTTTCCTTCGCTGAAAAAAAGATCGTAAACAACGGCCGCGGGAACGATCGGCACAGTTGCGCGCGGGGTCCAATGCCCTAGGTTGTTTTCTTCGAGGAAGCGAACAACGCCGTCGGCAGCTGCCAGTCCAAACGCACTGCCTCCCGTCAGCAAAACCGCTGTGACGTCCTGAACGTGCTTGTACGGACCCAAGAGCGCCGTTTCTCGGGTTCCAGGGGAGGGGCCGCGCACATCGACCCCGCCGACAGTACCCTCCGGGCAGAGAATGACCGTACAGCCTGTGTGGTGTTCCTGGTCGGTTGCGTGACCGACCTTGATGCCGGGAACTTGAGTGATCATCCTGAGCAAATCCACCGAATTCTAAGCCATTAGCTCAAGCTTAAGCGAGAAGCGCACCTCTTCGGGTGCGCTTCAACAGCTCGGTCCTCCTTGGCGTAGAGGTTCGTTACTTTGATTTAAGCGACTGCTAGCTCTCCCAGTAGCCCAGCAGTCGGCCGCGTTGGCCGGGGTGGCGGAGTCTTCGAAGTGCCTGAGCCTCTAGCTGGCGCGCTCGCTCACGAGTCACACCCAACTGTTTCCCAATCGCTTCCAAGGTATGGGCTTTCCCATTCTTTAATCCATACCGCAGCTCAAGGGCCGTACGCTCCCTTGGCGGCAGCTCCTCGAGAGCTGAGCGAATATCGTCACCCAGGAGGGCTTCGCGAGCCCAGGCCTCCGGATCATTCCCATCTTCGTCCGGAATCAGATCGCCAAGTTCCCGATCGTTCTCTTCATCCATCGGCTTCTCAAGCGAAAGTGGTTGCTCCATGGCGCGAATGAGTTCTTCAACTCGAGATACTGGAACTTCCATCTTTTCCGCGAGCTCATCCATAGTCGGATCACGGCCCAGGGTCTGAGTCAGCTGAGTTGCTGCGTGACGTAGCTTGGTGATTTGCTCACCCATATAGACCGGAAGCCGAATGGTGCGGCTCTGGTCCGAGATGGCGCGTGTGACCGCCTGGCGGATCCACCACGTGGCGTACGTCGAAAACTTCAGGCCGCGGCGATATTCAAACTTCTTAGCGGCACGCATCAGTCCGATATGGCCTTCTTGAATTAGATCCGTGAAGGGAACCCCGCGACCTCGATACTTCCGAGCGACGCTGATAACCAATCGCGAATTGGCTAGAATTAGGTGTTCGAAGGCGGCAATTCCATCCTGTACTTGCTTTAGCAACTCCCGCCTGCGCTTAGCGCTTGCCTTGCCATCAGCCAGTATCTCGCTGGCCTTATTCCCTAACTCAATCCGCTTTGCCAGATCGACTTCATCCTGCATAGTAAGCAGGGGTACGCGGCCAACGTTCGACAAATACTGGGCGATTGAATCGCCGGAGTCGGCCGCACGAACGGCCGAAAGGTCAAACTCAAGCTCTTCAACCGTAGGGCCGATGGTCCCGCCCTTCAGGTTGGCGGCGCCCCTGATAATCTTCTTTATGTCCAAACCGCTGTTGTCACTCACCGATTTTCCCCTTTATCCATGGCCTCGATACAACTTTTCAACCTGTACCAGGGCAATACGCACCTACCCATAGTATTTCTACAGTATTTTTATAAGAAAAACATTGGAAAATTGTCAACGTTTCGTTAGAGGGGGGTGCCTTGCGGGTCAGCACCGCCCGTGATCAGGCTTCTTGAGACGGGCCAGACCAATAAGCCCAAGCCTACTCCAAACCAAAGGGTAGCAAACCGGATTAAGAGCGTAGCGGAGGCGGCGGCGCTGGCTGAGAGGCCCAGCAACAGAGTCAGCATCCCCGCAATGCTGGCATCCGCAGCGATCAGGCCTCCCGGGAGGGCTGAAATCGCGCCAACGATCGTCGAGAAGGAGAGCACGAAAACGGCGATGCCGAGCGTGTACACGGTTGGCGCTACATCGAGGCCAAGGAGCACCAGATACATCGCTACGCCTTCTCCCAACCAGGCAACCGTGCCCAGGGACACTGCGATAAACGTCGGCTTTGGTCGGAAGAGCGAATACGCACCTTCGTAGAAATCAGAGAGCGGATCCGCAACTCGTCGTATCAGTGGCATTCTGCGCGAAAGCTCGATCACGCGCCGTCCAATTGGGCGGAATTGCGATAGCAGGATCACCCCAATCAGTACCCCAGCCACAATTGAGAAGATGGGCCAATACTGCCTATAAGCGAGTACTCCAAGCAACGACAGGAGGAGCACGGCTAGGCCATCGCTGACGCGTTCTGCCAATACGACTGAGATACCCTTTGTTGTGGGCGTGCCGGCGGTCTGATTCAACCAGCTTCCTTTCAAGGCCTCTCCAGCCTTGCCAGGGGTCACAGCCAGGGGGAAGCCTGCAACAAAGATCCGGGCGCTTTCTTTCAAGGAGATCTTATCTGCCCCGACCAGGCCGAGATAGTAGTGCCATTTGATAAATCGCAGCAGGTAGTTAAACAGGGTACATGCGAGAATGAGCGGAACCAGTTCCCAGGCAAAACCCGCTAGCTCATCGCCCACCCGCCGGATATCGCCCAATACCGCGAGTGCAATATAAACAACGAACCCTAGAGCCAATCCGGCTGCCAACTTACGCCTCAAATTGCTCATGCCGATGCGGGATTCATCTGCCGACCACCTGAGGAAAGTGAGCTGAATTCCGATGGTAGGCTGTGGCCAAAAGCGGAGGATAAATCGAAGGACCTAGCGCCGAGCAATAATAGCAATTCCGATCGCGGCCAGCGTGGCAATTATTAGCGCGCCAACCCCCGCCTGAACAACGGTCTTGGGCTCCATACCCGGCATCACAACCGTTCCGTCGCCGTATGAAGCGAACAACTCTCCCCATTCATTCTTCAATGCGGCGCGCACTCGCTGTCGGCCAACGAATGGGTACCAATAGACGTTGTGATAGAAGTTGCTGGCGAAGTAAGACCACGGAACCAGCGGCGACTGTAGTAAGAGCTTTTCGAATGGCTTGAGGGGACCATGGTAGATCGCCTTCTGTCCGCGGCTGGCGAAGGTATCTTCCTGGGTGAAATCCCATGGCTCTTCGGTCTCGATGTCATACCCAGCAATCTCGATTTGGATGGGATCGCCGATACCCAGCCCCATCTCGTGTGCGCGACGGATAAATCGGATTTGCATCGGATCGAAACCCTGAAGCCGAGCGGAGACGGCATCAATAGCAACCTGATCCGCTGAGGCGAGAAGCACATCCTTCTGGTGCCATCGCATCGCCCGTGGCCCCGGCCCATCACCCGCGAAAGTTCCATCCATGAGCGCAAACAACCCCGGGTGAATTTCTTGTTGAATCGTCAACAGGTCGACAAGTGTGTCGTGAATAACGGCATGCGTCCAATGCCGATTGCGGTGAAGCAGTCCACCGAAGGCGTTTTTCATTGCTCCGGTAATCGTCGTAAAGACGTGGGTCTTGACAGTGGGCAGCTGGATCATATTGAGGCCGACCAGCGCCTTCGGTATGAATACTCCGTCCGGATACACCTTGTCGAGTACAAGCAAGGGAATGCTGGGTTTGTACTCGAACCATTCAAAGTCTTCCTCATATAGGTATATGCAGGGGACCTCATACTTGTCCGTCACAAAGCGGTGCTTGTTGTTGAACTCACCAACCAAGGTGTCTACTACTACCGTGTCGTTGTGCACCCCCACCAGATCGTTGTAGCCGGCCTCTTGCAACGCTAAGATTGCGCCCTCAATCTGCCATGGAGTTGAGGAGCAAGCCGGATACCAGGTCTGCCAGGAGATGTTGATCTTGAGCCCGGTGGTCGTATCCGCTGGAAGAGCAGCCTCAAATCCGCCCAAACGCATGACATGACCCACATCTTCAAGGATGGAGTCAGGGGTAGTTTTAACTACTGCGACCTTTCCACGTCCAGCAAATTCGTTCACCGCGTGACATTCTAAACCAGCGCTGTGGGCGGGGAAAGTAGGTCGCATGTCTGTGCCCGAGGCGATAAATTCGGGGCTTGAGAGGCCCCATGCTAAAATAGCCGCGCCATGGATCCGTTCGAGCTCAAGAAGCGCTACTCACTCAACAGCGAGGACGTGCTGGCTAAGTGGAGACATCAGATTCGCTGGCAGATCTATCTCCCGCTCGGTCTGGGGCTTTTGACGCTCGGCCTGCTCATTGGGCTGATCATTGCTTCGCAGGTAGGTGATGAGAGTGCATGGGCGGACGTTTCCTTGATTCTCTTGTCGGCTCTGGCGCTAATCCTTGGATTTGTGGGATTGGTCATACTTGTGGCCGTAGTGATCGGGGTGATCTATCTGATACGAGTAGTTCCGCTTCCGTTCGATCGCACGCGCGAAGCCGCATTCGATGCGCAAGCTTCGGTCGCGGAGGTAAGCGAAGCAGCGGTCAAGCCGGTCATCGCGCCAAAAGCAGCCACCTACGCGCTAATCACCGGCATTCGATACCTGGCCGGAATGTTTAAGGGTTAGAGGATGCGAAATTGAACTGGAAAGCAAAAGCGCTCATTGTTGGAGGACTTGTCGGCGCGCTTACGGGGCTCGGAGCCTCCTATATCATGATCCAACGCTCAGATGAACCTCCAAAGATGGGACCCACCGATGGGATTAAGCTGGGTCTCTTGCTGCTCGGACTTGTGCGCGCAGTGGGGGATCTGGGGGACCGACAGGAAATCGAGTTGGAGGACAAGCGCTCGTCGGAGGGATAGGAGGAGCACCACGCACCTCCAGGTTCACGCGCCGGTGTGAACGCGCTACTCCGACGGGTAACTCATGGGTACGCCCTGGTGGTGCTCACCAGGGCGTTTTCATTTCGCTGCAAAGAGTATGAAGCTCCGTGACCTGATCTTGTGGATTTCGCTCCTCCTAAGTGCCGGCTGCTCGACACTACAAGAGACGCAAGAGCCGACAATAGCCACGGCTACCGAATCGCCGACCGTGATGCATGAGCCCCTTTCGTCACCCACACCAACCACCGTTCGGTTGTGGGCCTCTCCCAGCCTACCGGTCGCTCTTGCTGAACCCTCACGCTTGATCACTCAGCTAGACGGTCTGGCTGTTGAGTGGGTTGATGATCCAACCCTTGCGCATGTACGGCTGGGGCCTAACCCAGATAGGCCGCTAGCTCAATGGACGTACGCCTTGGTGGCGCCTTTCCCGACTATCGAGGATCGTCTGACCCTCCAGGAACTGCGCCTCGCTTGGTCAGGTGCCGGCGATGAATCTGCAGTCTTCGTGACCGAGCAAATAAGAGAGGAGATGGCGCCACTTCTCGGAAGTGATAACGATGCGCAGATCGCGCCTGACGACATATTGCTTGAACAGATTTGGGGCGCCCATCGTGTGTACGTCATCGTCCCGTTCGAGTCGCTCGATCCACGTTGGAAAGTGATGAGGCTCAACGACAGTTCACCGCTGGACTCAAGCTTTGACCTGCAGAGCTACCCGCTGGCAACGAGCTTTGGTCTCAGCGGCGATCCAGAGCTCATGGACCTGCTGGAGCCAATGCTCGACTGGCCCAAGACCAATCGAGACCCTGGCCGGTTGACCACCGTCCTGATGACCGGTGTGTCGGCTCTTGTCCGAGCGACAGCCTGGAGGATGGATCAATTTGGGGTCGATTATCCGGGATTACAGATAGCAGATGTCATGCGGCAGGCGGATTTCACCCATGTCAGCCACGAATCAACTTTCGCTGAGGATTGCCCGCCTCCGGATCCGGCTCAAACCGGCCTTCGGTTCTGCTCTTCACCTCGGCATTTACCCTTGTTTGAAGGTTTAGGCGTAGATCTAATAGAACTATCTGGAAATCACCTTGCCGATTGGGGAGACGAGGCTCTGCTCTACACGATGGAACTTTATGATCAGCGGGGGTTTGAGACGTTCGCTGGAGGTCAGAACCTGGCCCAAGCGCGCTTACCCGTTACTGTTGAACACAATGGAAATCGACTGGCATTTATGGGGTGCAACGCGGCCGGTCCGGCCTATGTGTGGGCCGAGGAGAATCGCCCTGGAGCCCTATCCTGCAATGATGAAGGAATGATGGAGCGCGTATCGCAGCTCGAAGAAGAGGGCCACTCTGTGATCTTTACCTTCCAATGGCCGGAATCAGACAGCTCAAGACCCCTGCCCAATCAGGTGGAGGCCTTCCGCGCCGCTATCAATGCTGGGGCGACCATCGTGAATGGCAGCCAAGCCCACCGACCCCAATCGATGGAATTTTATTCTGATGGCTTCATCCACTACGGGTTGGGAAATCTATTTTTCGATCAGATGCACGCATTGCCGCTGCGTCAGGAGTTTTTAGATCGGCACACCTTCTACGATGGGCGTCACATCAGCACCGAGCTGCTCACTGCGATGCTAGAGGATTTCGCGCAGCCGAGACTCATGACCGACGCAGAGCGATCCGTCTTGCTCGACGAGATCTTCACAGTCAGTGGCTGGTGATGCGCCTACGAGCTCACTCGATATCCGCTCGCTCGCTTAGCTGCAGTCGGATTTCCGCCAGTACCTCTCCAGCTAGTTCCTCGAGTTTCTGATAATCCTCTTGCCATCGTTTGGCCAATTTCTTATCTTTGAGTCCACTGGCATTGGCTTTCACATTCAGGCCGGCAGACTGAATGGCCGCTATCGCAAGGTTCCCGGCTACACCTGCGTCGCTGACCGCATTCTTGTTGCCGATTTCCGATATTTCCGCCGCAAGCTCCAGTACATCTCCCGAGCTCCTGGCAACCTGCAGCGGGACCTCACCCGCCAGAACCGTGGCTTCCTCCAGCGCTTCTGCCCTTGAAGCCTTCTCATCATCAGTCTCTTTTGGCAGGCGCAACGCCGCCATCACTCCATCAAACGCCTGAGCGTCTGCTGAGATCGCGTCCTCGAGATCGGCGCGCAGGGCATCTGCCTGTTCTACGATCGCATTGGTGCGCGCTTGGACTCCAGCATATTTCTTCTTTCCCACAGTCAGCCGCCCTACCATTCCTACAAGAGCGGCAGCCATCGCGCCCGCCTGGGCGGCTGCGGACCCACCCCCGGGAGTCGGGGCGCCGTCTGCGAGTCGATCCAGGAATGATTCTGGGCTCGCGCCTAACAGGTGAGTCTCGATCATCTGCTCCGTCTCAAATCCGTCGAGCTGCAGATACCAAGTCGCTGCATCAACAAGGGCTGCCTCAGGGGTCAGGCCCACAAGTTCAGAATTGTGCACACCTACGCCGTAACGACCCGCCTCGCTGCGAATCGTTTCAACCACGCGGTGGATAGGAGTACGGGTGAAATCGGTCAGGTTCATAGAGACCTGGGCCCGACCTTCGACTAGCAGCCCAAGCGCTTTTACAAACCGCAGGCCTCCGCCGGAGTGGCGCACGTTTTTCGCGATCTTCTTGGCGATCTCAACATCATCGGTGGTCAGATACACGTTGTAGGCGATGAGCGGCTTCCGAGCGCCGATCACTGTGGCGCCCGCCGGTCCAAGTACTTGAGGGCCGAAATCCGGGGCGCGATCAGGGTTTTCTGCGATGGACCCTTTGAGCGCTTCGTACTCGCCGCGCCGCACCTTCGCCAAATTGACCCGGTCGGGACGAGTTGCGGCCTCCTCATAGAAGTAAACCGGAATCCCAAGCTCCTGCGCTACGCGCTGACCAAGCTCACGCGCCAGTTCCACACACTCATCCATCGTGACTTCACGGATCGGAACGAACGGCACTACATCGGTGGCCCCCAGGCGCGGGTGTTCGCCTTCGTGCTGCTCTAGGTCGATTAGCTCGGCTGCTTTTGAGATACCGGCAAACGCGGCTTCCATCGCAGCATTCGGCGGGCCGATAATGGTGACTACCGTTCGGTTGTGGTCTTCGTCGCTGTGTCGGTCGAGAAGCTGGATTCCCTCAACGGACTGAATGGAGCCAACGATCGCATCCACAACCTCCATCCGACGACCCTCGGAGAAATTGGGTATGCACTCTACAAGCTTCATTTATTTCACCTGCCCACAGGATTATAGTCAGCGTTTCGAGCTTGAGGCAGGGCCTTCTAAGTTGAAGCTAGCGCGGGTTATTGGGTTGAAGCGAGAAGTTGAATTAAGGTTGGGCCTGGATTTCCAGCGCGCTGGGATCCACGATTCGAATCCTCTTGCGCCCGATTTCTACCCAGCCGTGGGACTTGAATTCGTTGAGGGTTTGCGTAGCGGTTTCGCGGTAGGTGCCCAGCATTTCCGCCAGATCCTGGTGTGTGTAGCCCTCGATAGTGTCACCCGAATTACTCTCACTGGCCAAATCCTGTAGAAGTGCAGCCAGCCGCACCGGGATACTCTTGAAAGCCAGGTCTTCGAGTTTTTCCTCGGCCTCTCTCAGACGAATGGCCATGCTTTCCAGAAAACGCAGGGCTACTTGGGGTTTCTCCTCGATGATACGTTCAACATCCATGCGGCTCATAACGCAGAGCGTGCACTCGTCGATCGCCTCGGCGAAAGTGTTGTGCATCCCCTGCCCAACAAGGGACATTTCTCCGAAAATAGCGCCTTTCTCTAGTAGTGCAACTACTAGCTTCTTGCCTTCTGGAGAGAGCCGATAGAGTTGAACGCGGCCCTTTTTCAATAGAAAGAGAACTTCGCCTGCTTCGTCCGGCCCATAGAAGACACGCCCGGGCTCACAGGTGCTCATGGTGGTGGAACGATCCATTTCCTCCATTTCCTGGTCGGTCAGATCCTGAAATATTTTAATTTTGGATAGCGCTTCTAACTTGACGGTCTCCATGAGGCCTCATATTCTAGCTAGGATAATTCAGTTTCCAGTCTTTCGATCAGCTCCGCCTCACTCGGATTACCGAGATATAGCGTGGAGCCATCTAGCAGATAGGTCGGTACAGCAAATACGCTGTCTGGTTTCTCGCCGGTGAGCTCGATCAAATTCACTTCCACCTGTGGCACACGCTCACGAACCTGGTTGGCAATCTGCCGGGCATGGTCGCAAGTCTCGCAGCCATCGTCAATATAGATATCAAGTCGCATTCGGTATCCTCACTGTATTGATTCGGCTCAAGCTCGCGGTTTGACTTGAGGCTATTTGCGAGCCTAGCACAGTGGACCGAAGCGACGGGTAAGGCCACTTACAGGCCGTAGCCCTTGCTACATTCTGGTGACAAGTGTCCGATTATAACTAGCCGATCGCTATCCAGGGTAAGGGTTCCTTAATATAGAGTCGGTAGCATGCACGAAGCTTACGGGGCTCAATGCTGGTGGAGTTCTTCGCCTTCTGGTGAACTAGCTGCCAGCGAATGGCGCCCGTCGTGCACGGGCTTGAAGCGAAGTTTGCAGGGCAGATCGATTTTGTGTACCTGGATATCGACGATCCAAACACTACTCCTTTCAGATCACAGCTCGGTTATCAATATCAACCTCATTTATTTTTGCTGGATGGGGCAGGGAATGTGTTAATGCAGTGGGTCGGCACGACCGGTGAAGGCGAACTGGATTCTGCACTTAGTTCGGTCGCAGGCTAGATATAGCCTAAGTAAGCTGCAAACGGTCGCGGCCCTCACTCGGGGCGGCGGTTGCGCGTTTCGGGGGGGTCAATATAATGCGCGGAGAAGAATCTGCGCTCAATTCCGATAAAGGTGCTCGTACAGGCATAAAGAGCCATTGCATGCGGTAGGGGGCGCTCTAAACTGGTCAATGTACTCTTGAGCAGGCCGATCGACCGATCACGACAAGGAGGGACAGGATGAGCGAAGATATTGACAGGCGACTTAGATTGATGCGGTTTTGGCTATTTGGCACCTTTGCCATCTTGTGGGCCATCTCGCTAACCTATTACTACATCTATCTAGTGCCAATCTCTGATGTGGCCACGGTCTTAAGGGCGGTTTGGCCCGTATGGGTCGTGGCGGCGGTAGGCTCAGTGGTAGTCTACTTCGGCTACAAGTGGTGGCTAGGTCGCAGTGGTGAGAAGGCGGCTGCGCCGGCCTCGGCAATGCCGGAGTCTGCATCTCCTCCCATGCCAGAGTCTGCATCTCCTCCGGCTCAGGAGCCTCCGAGCTACTCACCGCCGGGAGAGGGAGGTGGTGAGGGCTAAGCCCGATCCGCCAATTGAAGTAACAATAGGGGCTGTCTCAAAAGTAGCTGAGACAGCCTCTTTCCTTTTGTAAAGATTTGAATTGAGCAAGGAAAAAAAGGGGGAGGCGGCGGTTAGGTAGCCAGCTTCGTCATGTTGTGGTGCGATCCGGCTGCTATTCGATTCCCAGCACGCGCCGGGCAATCACCAATCGCTGGATTTCACTCGTACCCTCTCCAATCGTCATCAGACGGGCATCGCGGTAGATGCGTTCCACTGGATACTCAGCGCTGTACCCGTAGCCGCCAAGGATCTGAATGGCGTTCCGGGTCACGCGTTCCGCCATCTCTGTAGCGTACAACTTGGCCATCGAAGCCTCCCCGGTGAAGGGAAGGCCCCCCTGCTTGAGCCAGGCTGCTTTGTAGACCAGCAAGCGTGCGGCCTCGATTTCGGTGACCGCATCCGCGATCATCCACTGGATGGCTGGTATCTGACTCAGCGGCTCACCGAAAGCTTGCCGCTGCTTTGCGTAGCGAATCGCTTCCTCCAAAGCAGACTGGGCCAAGCCGACCGCTAGTGCCCCGATAGAAACGCGACCACCGTCCAACACCTCCAGCGTCTGATAAATGCCGTCCCCGGGGTTTCCAAGCAAGTGATGCTCTGGCACCCGCAAATTCTCATAAGTCAAAGCGTGCGTGGGAGAAGCTCGAACTCCCATCTTCTTTTCTGGCGGATGGATGTGGAGGCCGGCGGTTTCGGTGGGAACGACGATGAGACTCAAGGCTCTCGATCCACCCTCTGGGTCCGTTCGGCAGAGAGTGACGATCGCGGAGGCCACGCTGGCATTCGTGATCCAGGCTTTACTGCCATTGAGAACCCACTCACCATCTGTAAGCTCAGCTTTTGTCTTGACGCTGCCCAGCATATCGGAACCGCCCCCGGGTTCGGTTAGGGCTAGTGAGCCGAGACCGCCCTCTCCCAATGCTAGGGAAGGCAGCCAGCGCTGTTTCTGTTCCTCATTTCCGAAGAGCGCGATCGGTGCACAAGCTAAGCCGTTGTGGGCTGAAACGCTGAGTGCAGTCCCACCGTCGGCCCATCCCACTTCCTCGATCGCGATCGCGGCGCTGACAGCGTCCACGCCCGCGCCACCATGTTCCTCGGTGACGTTCAGTCCCAACAATCCAAGCGGCCCCATTTTTCTCACAGCCTCAGCATTAAATTCCGCGCGTTCGTCCAGTTCTGCTGCCATGGGTCTAAGCTCTTGCGCACAAAACTCGTGGACCGCCTGCTGCCACATGCGTTGTTCTTCGCTTAGCTCAAATTCCATAACGTTCTCCTCGGATTATCAATAGCGCATAGCTACATGTGCGCATATTCAACTACTTTGGCAATTCGAGTGATGAAGAGTCTTACCTGCATTGCCAGTTGTGTACTTCATCAACCTCTAGTCGGTCCTTGAGCTCGCAATCTCATCCAGTGCTTCAGGATTGAGCAGCGCCGACGTGTCGCCATATTCCTCACCCAGATAGGCGGCGCGTATCATTCGCCGCATCACCTTCGCATTACGAGTCTTAGGTAAATCCTTCAGGAATTCGACGCGGCTGGGAGCGAGCGGTTTGCCCAATTCGATGGATACCTTCTCCCGGAGTACACCGGAAAGCTCGTCGGAGGGTTTGATCTTGGGGGCAAGAACGCAGAAGGCAATAAGCGCGCTGCCCTTGACCGTGTGCGGAATGCCGATCGCAGCGGCTTCTACGACCGCCGGATGGTCAACGAGTACCGATTCGACTTCCGCGGGTCCTAAGCGCTTGCCCGCAATCTTGATCGTGTCATCCGAGCGACCGAGGATGTACCATGAACCATCCGGGTCTATCGCCGCGAAATCACCGTGAACCCAGATATCTGGCCAGCGCGACCAGTAGGTTTCTAGATATCGCTCCGGTTCCCGCCAGAAACCGCGCGTCATGCCGATCCATGGTGCCTTGATCACCAACTCACCCACTTGACCGCGAACCGAATGACCGTTTTCATCGAAAACGTCGGCTGCAATACCAGGGCATGGGCCGGCAAATGCAGTTGGCTTTAACGGCAGGATCGGGTTTCCCATCAGAATGCCACCCGAAATTTCGGTTCCCCCCGAATAGTTGATAATCGGTCGAGTGCCTCCACCTACCTTTTGAAACAGCCACATCCACGGATCCGGGTTCCAGGGTTCGCCAGTTGAACCGAAGAAGCGCAGTGAGGAAAGCTCATGCGACTGGTAGGGTCTGTCGCCGTGTGGAATCAGCGCGCGCACAAGGGTGGGTGAAATACCGAGGCTTGTGATGCGGTGGCGCTGCACGAGATCCCAGACGCGATCCGGACCCGGAAAGTCAGGAGCTCCATCGAAGATGAGGAACGTGCCCCCTAGCATTAGCGCGCCAAACACCAGCCACGGACCCATCATCCAGCCCATGTCTGTCATCCAGTAAATTCGATCACCGGGATGAACGTCCATCCCGAACGCCATATCTTGGGCAGCTTTTACGGGGAATCCACAGTGAGTGTGGATCGCGCCCTTCGGGGTTCCGGTAGTGCCGGAGGTGTATATCACCATCAGCGGTGTCTCAGCTTCTGTGTCTGCGGTTTCCGCCTCTGTTGGCTGCTCGGCTATCAGGGATTCCCATGCGAGGTCTCTTCCTTCAATCAGCTCAATAGGCAGACCGGCATGCGAATAGACCACGACATGCTTGAGAGAGGGACAGGCCTGCGCAGCCTGGTCCGCGACGTTCTTCATCTCTATCATGGATCCTCGCCGGGGGAATCCGTCGGCGGTGATCAATGCCTTAGCTTCTCCATCCGCCAACCGAGAGGCGACCGCTCCAGCTCCATAGCCGGAGAATAGCGGCAGGATTACGCCACCAATCTTTGCGATTGCCAGCAACGCAATCGCAATTTCCGGGACCATCGGCATGTAGATGCCAATCGCATCGCCAGCTCCCAATCCCAGAGAGCGAAAACCACCGGCCGCCTGGTTCACTTGCGTGCGAAGTTCCTTGTAGCTAAGGGAGCGTACCTCACCGCCTTCTCCTTCCCAGATCAGGGCCGGCCGAGATTCAGTCTCCGTACCCACATACTTATCAAGACAGTTGTGGACGATGTTCATGCGCCCATCAACGCACCACTTAGGCCACGCGATTCCATCCGACAAATCAACGATTTGAGAATAAGGTCGCGTGAAGCGGACGTCCAAATAATCCAGTACAGCCTCCGTAAACCAGGCTACGTCCTTTGTGGAGCGATCCATCAGCGTCTCGAAATCAGCCAGCTCATGCTGGCGCATGAACTGTGTCAGGTGAGCGCGCTCGATGTAGTCGGGGCTCGGCTCCCAGACCACGGGATGGCTTGAGCCAGTTTCAAGACTCATCAGTGCGGCCTTGGAAGCGCTTCTGTGCGGTGCGTCGCATTCGGGTTAGTTTCTTCCTGAGGTATTCGACTGTTTGGCATAGTGCTGTATCAACTGAAGGCAGATTTCCGCATTGGGAACCGCGTTCGCGCGTACTCGAATTGGAGCCCCCCGCTGGTTTGTTTTGAGGTAGATGGTGCCGTCTTTCAAGTCAGCTGAGGCGACTTCACTCCAACCCAGCCTTCGCTGACCCTTGGCAATGCCCTCTGGACGTACCTGTAGCGGACCGAAGGCCACCGGTTGTCCGTTCCGCAGGTGTTGGGAGTATTCATTAAGCAGGCGTGGGTAGACGTGACTCTTAATGGTCGTAATCAGTTGCGGGAGCCCGGCCAGAGTATCTGGAAATCGATGCTTGCGCCCCCCTGCGATCTCAAGCCGCAAACTCGAGCGTGATCCCCAGATCAACCCCAGCACGCCGTAGGTGACACCGGATACAAGAACTTCTTGGATCTCGCTCCAGGTCACGAAGGACATATGCCTCCGATGCTGAATCTGCATCCCCTTCTCATAAGTGGTAACTGCAAGCCAATTCCATCGGAAGACCCAGGCGGCTCCGATCAATCCGATGATAAGAAACAACATACCAACTGCCAGCCATGCTGCGCTCCAGCGCCAGACCACCGCAGGGCCGTAATTGCTCAGCGCAAAGGTCCAACGATATGCGCCCATCCCGAGGAATCCAGCTCCTGCTATCAGCCCCAAACCAGCCAACACAAGATATACCCGCCGCTCACGGCGGCGCACCTTGTGCAGCATCTTTGCACTTCCCAGCTCGTTCATAGCCCCAACAGGCGTGCAGATGTGATCGAAACTACGAAGATGATGCCCCCGAGCACAATTGATCCAAGGGCCGCCCGACGACGGTCAGTTGGAGAGAACGCCACCCCCACTCCGAGACCGATGGCTACCATGCCCGCACCCAGCGAGCTGGAGAGCAAGGGCAGTAGGAGATCCCTGTTTGGGAGTACGAACGCAGTGAGCACAATCAAACCGCCTGAGATGCCGGCCCAGCGAGCATAGGTTTCGACCAGCGCAGCGCGGTTTGGAACCACTTCCGGGATGTCGGGAGCGCCAGGTTCCAATCCAACGGTGCCCTGGGTTCCATAAAGCATCCGATAAAACAAATGCTGATTCCACGCCATCACAACCAGGATGCCGCGCACGAACGCCAGGGCCAGACTCTCAATGAGGCCGGCCTCAAACATCAAGACGATTGGGTCTAGCGCGAACAATTCATTGATGGCCGGTACGAGGCCGAGCAATGACAGTGCCCAGGTCACCGAGACAAGCCCCAGAAGTGCCGGCTGTATCCCTAGAAATGATCCGTTGCGCGAAGGATTCGGCGCGGCGCTCACAATCAAGAGTGCGAGCCCGGCCATCCATTGGATAGGGATCACGCCCGGCTTGGACAGGAACGTAAGTGCCATCATTCCAGCGAACAGCGCGGCCCAAGCTATCAGGATACGCCGCAGCCGGTTGACCGCTTTCAGCAGGTTGGGGTGATCAGGTGAAAGGCTCTGGGGCAATGAGAAGCCTCAATCTTCGGCTTGGCGCGGGATGAAATAGACGTCAGTTGGCTTAAGTTTGCTGTTGCGCAAGAAACGGGGCTCAACCTCCATCCCGATCCAATCAAGCGAAGCTGCCTCCGGGTCGAAGCCAACCAAGCGCGTGAGGAACAGGGTATCCACGCCGTCATATTCCACAAGCGCCAGGATAAAAGGTGTCTCCGGTAGGAATTCTTCAGAGCCGAAATGGCAGACCGTGAAAGCGTGAATGCTAGCCTTTCGTTCCGAAATCTCGATCCATTCTGTTTCTTCGCCAGAGTACATATCGTGGCCGCGCGGGGTGGCATAGGTGTAGCCAGTTTTCGGGTCTTGATTGGCCAAAAGTCGCTTGTTGGAAGCTCCCGCAAACCAGGGGCTGTCCTGCCCGTAGGAGTGCAAATAGGTGATTTTGTATTCCTGCTCAATCTGGAGTGGCGCCATTCGCTTGAGGAACGCCAGAGCATCCGGATCCAGCTCCCTGGGAAACGGGATGCCGTGCACGACATATCCACCAAGGGTTTCGGGTCGTCTGCTCGGTAGCTTAGGCATTTTCGGCCTCCAGCACGCTCACCGTCACGTAGGTTCCGGTGCCGGCGTGTGAGTGTATCGCCCCGCGTTTGGCGCCTTCTACTTGCAGGGTGGCGTCATCGAAGTGCTGCTCGATCGTCCCCTGGATCTGCCAGATGGCGAACACCGCTTGCATCAGCCCGGTCGCACCGACCGGATGACCGCAGGCGATGAGTCCACCAGAGGGATTGACCGGGCACTCGGGCGCGTCCGGGAGGTCGAGTCCGTAGTCGACCCCTGGCATAAAGGCTTTTCCGGAGACCGCAAAGGGGCCTCCCTCGCCGTAGCGACAGAGGCCCAAATCCTCGTAGGTCTGAATTTCGCTGGAAGTGTAGGCGTCGTGTAGCTCGATGAAATCCAACTCTTGAAGCGGCTCAGTGATGCCGGCGTGTTTCCACGCCATGTTGCCCGCCGCACGTCCTGCACGGAATGAGTGCACGCCTGGATAGCGGGTGCCTTTCTCCCACAGCTTCTGGTAGTAGGTTCGGGTATCATCTGAGCCTGCTTCGAGCTCTGTGGCGTAGTCACGCATAAAGGTCTCATAATCGACGTGCGGCCGGTCGGCCATGCGCATCGCGTCCGTCCCGCGGCCGATGCCGGTCACCTGCACCAGCGGGCGTGGGATCTTCGCTCCGGCGTCCTCCAGCCGCTTGAGGCCCTCGTCCGAGACGAGAGTCGTGGCGGCCGCGCCGTCCGACATCACGCAGATATCCAGCCGGGTGAGCGGCCAGGCGACCATCACAGAGTTGCGCACGTCCTCGATCGTGTAGCGATTGCGCTTCTGCGCGTAGGGGTTGTGATAGGCGTTGAGGTGGTTCTTGACGGACACCGCCGCCATCTGCTCGACGGTGGTCCCGTACTCCTTCATGTGGCGGGTGACCATCATGGCGTAGTAGCCGGAATAGAAGCCGCCCACCGGATAGTCCCATGAAACGTCCGAGGCCAGGGCGATGAACTCGTTGCCCTTCCAGGTCTCAACATGGCTCATCGTCTCCCAGCCGTACACTACGCACACGTCCATGTGTCCCGAGGCGACCGATTTCCAGCCCTCCTGAAAGCTCAGCCCACCGGTGGCGCCTCCGCCCTCGACACGGTGGCTTGGCTTAGGATTCAGGCCCAGATAGTCCTGCACCATGGTGCCGGCTTTGAGCTGACGGTTGAAGTGATCCGAGAAGTAGGAGGCTACAGAGCCATCGACCAGCGAGGTGAATGTCGGGAAGTCCAATCCGATGTCTTCGATGGCATAGTCGTAGGCTTCTTTGACGACGGCTTGGAACGTTTTGTCGGGTCGAGCCTTAGTGAACTTCGAAACTCCACCTGACAGGGCATAGACGGGACGCATTGAGATCGTACCCTCCAGCGGTGGGCTCATTCTACCTCTGCAGACCCTTTCGACGAATCGAGGTCACAGCGTCCGATGCTGGTGATGTGTACCAGTATCGGAAATGGTCACGGATGTCAGTCATATCTACCGCTATCGGCAATGGTTACGAACGCCTGTCATGGTTACCGGTAACCATGCTACGATTTGCGGGCGGAGGTTCGTAATGAAAGCAATTGCGGTAGGAGTGACTGCAGCCTTACTTGTGGCGTGCGCATCGGAGATTGTCCCTACCGACACACCTACCGTGCCGACACTGGCTGTATCTCCGGCTGCGCCGGTGGTTGAACCTGAGGCAACTCCAACAGAAGTGGAGGACCTACCATTGGAAGAGCTCGAGTTCCGACTAACGAGCGCAGCTTATCAACAAGCGGAAGCGATTCCTGCGCTCCATTCATGCGATGGGGAAAACATCTCCCCGCGGCTGACCTGGACCAATCCACCCAGCGAGCCCCAGAGTTTCGCGCTAATCTTCGACGACCCCGACGCGCCGGGTGGCACATGGGTGCATTGGGTGCTGTTCAACCTGCCACCTGCGGCCCGTTCACTGCCGGAGGCAATCGATCCCGACCCCATGCTGGCCAACGGTGCCCTTCACGGGTCGAACAGCTGGAATTCCATTGGCTATGGAGGACCTTGTCCGCCCTCCGGCGAGCACCGCTACTTCCTCAAGTTGTATGCGCTGGACGTAGTCCTTGACTTGGAAGTCGGTGCAACCAAAGAGCAGGTGCTCGAGGCCATGGAGGGCCACATCCTGGCCCAGACCGAATTGATGGGGACCTATTCTCGCTAGCCGTGGGAGAGGCTAAAGGTTTGTGTCTGCGGGCTGAGCCTCGCGCGCGGCGCGTCTGCGCCTGCTTGAGCCGGCCAGCGCGGCTAGCAGGATGCTGACGAAGTAGAGCACGATCATAGGGGCCATGACGAGCGCCATGTTCACGGGATCCACGGTCGGAGTAGCAGCTGCTGCCAAGACTGCGATACCCACGAGCGCCATGCGCCAGTTGCGTGCTAACGATCGAGCCTTTACTAACCCTAAACCGGCCAGCACGTAAATCACGAGCGGAAATTGGAACGCCATACCGATCCAGAACATCAGGCTGGTAACGAAGCGCACGTAATTCGATGGGCGCGGCACTGTAGTTACACCCATGAAGTTAAGCAGGAACGACAGTGCGGCAGGAAGAACGATGAAGTAGGTGAATAGGATCCCACCGGCAAACAGCAAGAACGAGAACGGGATCGCGAATAGCATCAGTCGGCGCTCGCTACGTTTCAATCCGGGATTTATGAAGGCTAGTATTTCAAAGAGAATGTAGGGAAACGCTAGGACAAACCCGGTCATCAGCGAGACGCGCATAAAGGTGCCAATAGATTCAGTAACCTCGATCGCCTGAAGCGCCTCAAGGCCGCCCACGGGTTGAGCTAAAAAGTTCAAAATCCGTGAAGCGAACGCGAAGCTCAACACCGTCATTCCGATAAGTACGATCAATGCACGGAAAAGATGACGCCGCAGATCTTCAAGGTGGTCGACCAGCAGCATAGGTTCCTCAAATGCCCGCGCGATGACATCCGCTGTTGAGCTGTCATCCGGCTCCTGATCCAGGAACGCTCGGAATTTGCGATAGGGCCACAAGAGAGCCCGGACTGGGGTCGTGATTAGCCACCAGAGCTTTCCTGCCAGCGTTCGTATTCGCTCACGCATCGATCAGTCTTCTTCGGGGATGGGGGGTTCGGGGGAATCGCTAAGTTTGTCGGAAACGGGATTGATATCACTCGGCTGATCCACATCGTCCTTCGCTTGCCCTGTATCGAGGTTGTTCGGCGAGAGCTCGGCTTCCCTCGGCTCCTTGGCTTCGGGCGGTGGATTGGTATCCATCGACCGATCGATGTCCGATTTGAGCTGATCGATCCCTGACGTGACGCCTTCTTCCATTTCACTCTTGACTTGGGCCAGCTCTTCTAGGGCCGCCTCCCTCGCAAGCCGATTGGGTAGGGTGCGAAGGCTCCGAGAAGCTGCGCCCAGGTTTTGCCAGGCCTCGGACTTGTAGAGTTGATTCAACAAGCGGCCCGTTGAGCGGGCCGCCTTTCCCAGATCACGCGGTCCAACAGCGATAAGCGCGATCAAGAGGATGAAAAGCAGTTCGAGCGGGCCTATTCCCAGGATTTCCATGTTTGGGACCCGACAATCCTATGCCGTGGTTGGCTTCCTTGAGTTCCTCCTGCCTGCCAGAGAACCGAGGACGCCGTTTACAAACCGCGGAGCGCTGTCTGAACCGTAGCGCTTTGCGAGTTCCACCGCTTCATTGATTGCGACCTTGACCGGAGTCTCGCCCCAAATTATCAGCTCCCAGATTGACAGGCGCAGGATATTGCGATCAATCACTGCGAGTTCACCGATCGGCCATTCCGGGGCGTTCTCCTCGACCATCGAATCTATCTCTTCCGCCGACTCCAGTGCCCCAATCACAATATCTCGCATGAACTCATTGGCCTCAGGAGATAGATCTTCTCCGTAACGCGCTAGTACCTCACCCGTCGGGTGACCAACACTATCGATTTCGTACAGCGCCTGGAGCGCTTGAGAACGGGCTTTACGCCGCTCACGCTTCATGTTCGAAGCTGATTTCCTCGATATGCACGTCCACCCGAGTGACCATCATGCCCACCATGTCTTCGAGCGCACGCGCCACCTCGCGCTGTACCTTGCGGCTTACTTTACGTACTTCCACGCCGTAATCGAGCGCCAAGTACAGATCAGCAGCAACAGACTCGTTATCTAGCTCAATTCGTACCCCATCGCCCGCTTCGCGTCTGAACAGGCGATTCACCCCGCTGGGAATGAGAGCCATACTCGCCACACCGGGCACGGAGAGGCTTGTTAGCTGAGCGATCCGCACCAACACATTAGGGGCAATGGTCGTTTTCCCCGGCGCTCGGGGCTCATCTTCCTTCTCTGCCGTCTCTGCCTTTTTCGTCTTTGATTTGGCCATCATCATTTCCTGTGTCGCGCTCAGTGCATCACTATTCCGCCGTCTACAGCCAGCACGTGTCCGGTGATATATGCCGCATCGTCAGAGGCGAGGAATGCTACCGCTTTTGCCACTTCTTCAGGTTCGCCGGACCGTCCAAGCGGGATCATGCCCATAAGCCATTCTTTGGCCTCTTCCGGAGTATCTTCCCAGATCTCGGTTTCGATATACCCGGCGGCCACTGCGTTCACCGTAATGTTACGCGCTGCCACCTCTCGGGCCAGAGCCTTGGTGAACCCGACCTGCCCCGCCTTCGAGGCAGAATAATTCGTCTGACCCGGATTGCCCATCTGGCCTGATATTGATGTGATGTTGATTATCCTGCCATAACGCTTCTTCATCATATGACGCACGGCAGCTTTTGAGCAGTTGAACGTACCCTTGAGATTAGTGCGCACGACGTCGTCAAAATCATCTTCTTTCATCAACATGATGAAACCATCGCGTATGATCCCGGCGTTGTTGACTAAAACGTCCAGGCCTCCAAACTCCTCAATGGCGAACCTCACTAGCTGCTGCGCCTGCTGCAGATCGCTAACGTCTGCCTGAAATGCCTTCGCACTGCCACCGGATTTCTCGATGCCTGCTACAACCTCTTCTGCACTCTCCGCGCTCGAGTGGTAGTTGACCACCACGCTAGCGCCTCGACTACCGAGGTCCTGTGCAATCGCCTTCCCGATCCCGCGGGAAGCTCCGGTTACGATGGCTACTTTGTCTTCAAATCCCATATCTTGCTCTCTCGTTTAAGTGGAAAAATAAGTGGCGCTAGCTAATCTTCCCCGAGCAACCGATCCGCGATCGCATTGAGCTCTTCGTCCGAGTAGAAGTGGATGATCATTTGGCCGCCCCGCTTTGACCTGCGAAAATCCACCTTCGTTCCCAGGGCGCCTTCAAGCCGCTTGGCCAGGTCCGCCATCTGGGGATCGATCACACCAGGGCTTGATTTCGTCCGTGGGGTGGGCTCTTCTCCCATCTTGCGAACGAGTTGCTCCGCCTGACGCACGTTTAGATCACGAGCAATGATCACCTTCATTGCGGATGCTTGCTCACGCGCGAGGGGCAAGCCCAGAAGTGCCCGCGCATGGCCCTCGGTGATCTTTCCCGATTCCAGTGCCTTTCGTGCGGCAGCCGAGAGTTTGAGCAGGCGTAACGAGTTGGTAACACTGCTGCGGCTCTTTCCGATCCGCGCCGCCACTTCATCATGCGTGAGACCAAAGTCCTCGATGAGCTGGCGATAGCCTTCAGCGGCTTCCAATGCGTTGAGGTCTGAGCGCTGCAGGTTCTCAACGAGCGCCAATTCCAGGCTGGTTTGAGGGCCGGCCTCACGCACAACTGCCGGAACGACCGACAGGCCGGCTTTCCTTGCCGCTAACAGCCGGCGTTCTCCGGCAATCAATTGGTATCCATTGTCGGAGGTGATCACGAGCAGCGGCTGAAGGACGCCGTGTTGCCGGATTGATTCGGTCAGATCCTCTAGTTCACTCTCTGAGAATTGAGAGCGAGGTTGTCTCGGATTGGCCTCGATATTATCGACCGAGAGCTCTAGGACACCTGAGCGGATTTCCGGCCCAGTTGGAATGAGCGCTTCGAGGCCCCTGCCTAAGGCTTGCCTACGCGCCATGCGAGACTCCGTCTTGGTCCCCGAACGAGGTCGATACCTCGCTTCGTGAAGCTCTTGTCTTACTTTCCGGAATCTCCACTTGTGCACCGTCACTTGCAACAATTTCATCTGTGAATTTTCGATACGCGATGCCACCCGGTGAATTCGGGTCATAAGCAGCGATGGGCAATCCGTGTGATGGCGCCTCTGCCAATCGGATGCTGCGCGGGATCACTGTTTCAAATACACTGTTCCTAAAATGGCCACGGAGCTCCTCTGCCACTTCCCTGGATAATCGAGTGCGTGAATCGTACATCGTAAGCAGCAGCCCGCGCACCGCAAGGCCAGGAAACAGACTGGATCGTACCCGCTGCAGAGTCTGCATGAGTTGCGACAAACCCTCCAATGCCAAATATTCGCACTGAACAGGGATGATAACGCCGCTGGCAGCCGCAATTAGTCCGTTTATCGTGAGCAAACCCAGCGAAGGAGGGCAATCGATCAAGACGTAGTCGAAATTCCCACTCAGCGGACTTAGCGCGTGCTTCAAAGCCGACTCTCTTCCCGGCATGTTCACCATCTCGATCTGGGCTCCTGCCAGTGCGGGAGAGGAGGGCAGAATCGTCAGCTTCAGATTGGGGCTGTGGAGCACGCAATCGCTTGCCGGCAGTCGGTCAATCATCGCGTCGTACGTGCCTTCAACCACGCTGCCAGGCTCGATACCCAGGCAAGAAGTGGCATTGGCTTGCGGATCGCTATCTACGATAAGCACCTTCAATCCGCGGCTTCCTAATTCGGCGCCGAGGCTAATAGCAGTGGTTGTCTTCCCTACACCGCCCTTTTGGTTGACAAATGCGTAGGTGCGCATCAAGAGTCTTCCTGCTTTAGCGCGGCCTCAGCTTCAGAAGCCGTCGGCGCGCCCGATAAGCCGTACCGGGTAACTGATGTAGATGCTAATCGAACAGCGGTCTTCGCCGCAATCCATGGATCGCCGGAATCATGCAATCGGCTGAAGAAAGTTGCAGCAAAGATGTCGCCCGCACCCGTAGCGTCGAATTCATCAGCCGGACGAGCGGGAAATGATCGCCACTGCTCGTCTGCCCACACACGCGCTCCTTGAGCCCCATAGGTGATAGCAACATTCGAGCATATCTCGGCCACAGCCGAAGTCGCCTCCTCGTTCATATCAAGATCCTCGATTCCAAGCACCACCGCATCTGAATTCTCGATGAAGTCTGCTGCGGTCTCCCAGGGAAGGGCAGAAATGTTGCCCTCCGAATCCGATTCCCTCATTAGACCCTGCGGAGTTATGCCCACGAATGAAGCCTGAAACGGTTCCATGATGTCGCTCGTAAGCTCGCGCATGAGCGGACCGATATGAATCAGCTCAGTATCCCACCATTCTCTAGGTACGTCCTCTAGCGACAAGCCTACCGCCTGGCTGAAGACCACCTGCGTTCGGCCCTCTCTCGTGTAGGTATTCTGAAAGCAGGTTGAGTGCGGAGAGGACTTGACGATCAGACTGATGTTATCCAGCGGTTCCAGGTCGGTACTTTCAGCCGCAGCAGTGACCACACCCACCGCATGGCCCAACGAGTGTGCGGTGAGGCCTGCGTACGAAACAGTCCCGCCCAGGGAGATACCATCCGGGGTCCTATCTTCAGACAAATGCCCGATGACCAAATAGTCGATTGCTGGAAGTGTTGGGGGTGGCGCTTCGGATTGGGGAGAGATCCTCAATCCTTAAGCCTTCGGGATGATCGTGACTTTGCGGCTTGAGCCCTCACCGACACTTTCCGTAGTGACGGCCGGGTTGTCGCGTAATGTGACGTGGATGATGCGCCTTTCGTTGGCCGGCATGGGCTCCAGCTCCATGGTTCGATCCAGGTCTGTGGCTTGGTCAGCCATTTTGCGCGCAAGGCGTCCTAGCTGCTGCTCGCGCCGCGCCCGGTAGCCCTCGATATCAATGACAACCGCCACCGGTCGCTCCAACTCCTTCGCAACGATGAGGCGAGTGATGTACTGGAGAGCGGTCAGCGTCTCGCCCCGGCGGCCAATCAATATTCCGAGATCGTCCCCGTTTACTTCAACAAGCAGCGGGCGAATACGTGCCTCTGGATCCTTGTGACCCCACTCTGCGCTTACGCGAGCATCGAGCCCCAATCGCTGGATAAGCTCGGAGACCGTGTCGTGGGCTGCTCGCACCGCTTCCGCGTCATCATCCCCAACAACTGGGGTTGCTTGATCATCGTCAATTGGCGTCACCGCTTCAGGAGCAGAGGACTCAGCGCCAACTGTCAGCCTAACTCGGGCTTGACGAGCTGAGATACCAAGAAAACCCTTTCCGCCTTCGTCGAGGACCTCGACATTTAGATCGTGCTCGGGAATTCCAAGCTCGGCTGCCCCGCGGGAAACGGCCTCCGCCACTGTAGGTGCAATGACCTCAAGGCTTGTCTTATTCTCAGCCATCCGTCTAAGATCCCTTCGCGTCTGCCTTCTCCTGGCCTGACTGTTCTGATCGGTCCTTGGAACTTTCGCTGGAGTTTGAGCCATCAGCGGCGGATTCCGGAGGTACGCCCAATAGGTTCGTCAAAGAGGCCTGAGCGTTGGCCAGAAAGCCGGCTACGCCGGACTCCCTCGGTTCTTGTTCCGCCTTGCTAGGCTTTTTTCCATCGCTCTTGCCAGCCTTTGCCGCGCGCCTCTTTTTCGCTTGTGGCTCCGGCTGTGAACTGAATCGCTTCATGATCACAGCCTGGCCGATCGCGAGCACGTTGCTGACTACGAAGTACAGCGCCAGGCCGGCTGCGAATGAATATGCGAAATAGCCAAGGAGGAGTGGCATATAGATGCCCATCATCTGGGTCATTCCACCCCCTTGCGATCCAGGCTGTGGGGCGGTGGTCAGCTTGGTTTGCAGGTATGAAGTGATGACAACGATTACGGCGAGGATGGGCAGTCCATCGCCCAGAAATGGCAATCCTTCAAGCGCCGATACCGCAAATCGCTCCGGCTGTCCGAGATCCATCCAAAGAAATTGACTGTCGAGCGGAATGATGGAGGAAGACACGCTGCCGTAGATATGTTTGGAGAACTCGAGTAGGGGCGAGGGGGAGTCGGCGAGCGCACGAATTATGGCTTGATAAAGACCGATGATGACCGGAAATTGGATGAGCAATGGCACGCACCCGGCAAATGGGTTGATTCCCCTCTTCTGATAGAGCTTCATTTGCTCTTCTTGAAGCTTCTGCCGATTTCCCTTGTACTTCTCCTGGATTCTTAGGAATTCCTTGTCTTGCTGAAGCTCCTGCATTTTCTGTGTGCTCTGTTGCTGCTTGAATGTGAGAGGCAGCGTGATCACCTTTATCAAGATTGTAAAAACGATGATCGCAAGCCCAAACGCGCCGGCCAGACCAAGCGTCGGACCCAGAAAAGTATAGATATATAAAAGGGCGTTGATCATAGGGTCGATGATAAAAGTGTCAAAGAAATTCAAACTGTGCTCCTCATCTTAGCCTGAAGGGCAACCTTCATCGATATCGCTAACGGTGAAAGACCAGCGCGCCACCCCATTCTCGACATCGAAGGCAGAAAGCAGTGGTTCGCCGCCATTGGTTGCCACGAACACCGTGTCGCCTATCACGAGCGGAGTTGTGTGAAGATCCCCGTCGAGGGTGACGTTCCATAGTTCGCTGTTGGTCGAGATCTCTCGCGCAAATAAGGTACCCGATTCGGCTGCGATAAAAATCCGATCCTCGCTGAGAGCAGGCGAGGCGGAAATTCTGCTGGATAAGGCCGCGCTCTGGATCTCAGATCCGCTGCTTACATCCACGGCGTGAAGCTGCCCCGCCAGATCCCCGAAGTACGCTACTCCATCGCCTACAACCGGGCTGCCCCAGATCCAGTCACCTGCGTCGAAGGTCCATGCCACCCGCCCGCGATCCGCATCAAGTGCGATCAGCTCGTGGCCAAGCGTTCCCGCCAATACGAGGCGGTCCACTAGCACGGGAGAGTCAGGGATCGCCCCGCCGAACTCACTGGTGGCCTCCCATAACTGGCCCCCCTGAGCCATATCCACGGCATACACATTGTGATCCATGGATGTGAAAAACACTCGCTGACCTTCCACCACCGGCGCGGACCAGATGGGATGTCCGAGCGGGTCTTGAAACTCAGCGGGAAAGGTCCAGGCGGCAGATCCATCCGTGATGTTACGCGCGTAGATCCGACCGTTTCCGGAGGGAACCAGCAAAAGATCGCCTGCGACTGTCGATCCGCCAACAATTCGGCCATCACCATCGTCAAGCTGGACGGGTCCCCATTCAACGGCCCCTGTGGAAGCATCCAGTGCAACGATTCCATTTGCGAAGTCGCCTACGTACAGCAAGCCGTCCTCAGTGACGGTGGGCGGTGCGAAAAATGTACGATCGCCTTCGGGGTCATACGGACAATTCCACTTGTGGTTCCCATTGCCTGCGTCGATCGCGTACACTGCCTGATTGAAGGCCATGTAAATCGTTTCGCCATCCGAACTCAATCCCGGCCAGCTAGTTGCTGACCGAAAGGCGCCCCCTGCACATGCGCTGAGCAGGACGGTACTACCAATCAGAAGGGGAATTGCGAGCTTCGGTTTCACGATTACGGTACGGGGTCGTAGCCACCTTTACTGAATGGTTGGCAGCGAGCGACCCTCCAGACGGCTAATCCGGACCCTTTAGCAAGGCCGTGTTTGACGATTGCCTGGAAACTGTAGTGTGAGCAGGTTGGATAGAAACGGCAGGTTCCCGACGGTATCGCCTTGGAGAGGGTCATCTGGTAGATGCGGATCAGGCCTAACCCGGCGAGCCGGGGCAGGTTTGAGGGCGTTATTGGAATGTCACGCAACGCAGTTTCGTACTCATGATGGTCACGATGCTCATAGCCATCATGAGCATCATGAGCATCCCGATCAAACTCGTGTTCGTGCTCGAATCCGAGATCCTCTCCTGCGTGATCGTGCGCGTGCTCGGGCTTAGAAACAGCTTCTGCTTGATGTGCACTCATTCAGGTTATCCAGTCACCCCAGCCTTCTTGAGCAGGTCGCCTACTGCACATAAGAGATCCGACCATGAGGCATCATTGAGTCCGGGTCGAGCAACTAGGATCAGGTCCCATCCGGATCCCAGTTCAAACTGTTGAAATGCCGTCCGCATTCGGCGCTTAGCTCGATTGCGCCGCACCGCTCCGCCAATTGCTCGGCTGGCGCTGACCCCGTAGCGAGATTGTCCACCGCTGGAGTCGCCCGAGGAGCTGGCAATCAATAAAACAAGCGGGTGGGCATAGGATTTTCCAGTACGCCGCACCCGCCGAAATTCCGTCGCGCTGGTAAGCCTGTCTTTATGCTTCATCCGAGGTCATGGAACTGTGTATCGACCTCGCATCTACTCTTCAGGCGTTCCAGTTGACCTTCTTAACATGCTGGTTCTTCCGGACAGCCAAGCGGTGGCGACCTTTCCGTCGACGTCGACTGATGATCGCCCGGCCACCCCGGGTGGACATTCGAGCTCGGAAGCCGTGGACCCGCGCCCTGCGTCGGATCTTTGGCTGATAGGTTCGTTTTGGCATCGCTTATTCAGCTTGTCTGCTGTCGAAGGCGGATTATACCGCACGCAACCCTTCAGTGTTAGCTAGTCTTGCATCCTCTCAATCACGGCACCCAGCTGCCTAAGTTTCTCATCAATGCTCTCATAGCCACGATCGATTTGACCGATGTTGTGGATGGTGGAGGTTCCCTGTGCTGCTAAGGCAGCCAGGACTAGCGCCATACCTGCACGGATGTCGGGGCTTTCCAGGACAGCCCCA
This sequence comes from Anaerolineales bacterium, assembly GCA_046759305.1. GTDB lineage: Bacteria > Chloroflexota > Anaerolineae > Anaerolineales > E44-bin32 > JADFRG01. The sequence continues at coordinate 17,050 of JBHIBY010000013.1, read as the reverse complement.
ATGAGCTCCGTTGGACCCTCAACGATGCATCGGTGCGGATCGCAAAGGATGATTCTTGCTCCCATCGAAACGAGCTTGTCTACAAAAAACATGCGGCTTGGGTACATCCAGTCGTGAAAAAGGACGGAGCCCTTCGCTTGTGAGGCGACAACGATGGCGATGCTAACCAAATCCGTGGGGAATGCCGGCCAGGGCTGAGCTGTGATCTGCGGGACGAAGCCGCCCAGATCGGGAGTGATCTCGATTGGATCCCGGCCTTCGACGACGATGTCCTTACCGTCCTCAACCCAATCTACGCCTAGCCGATTGAAGACCAGGCGGATCATGTCGAGGTACTGGACTCCAGCGTTGAGGATACGCACGCTGCCACCCGTTACTGCGCCTGCGGCAATGAAGCTCACAACCTCAAGATAATCCGGCCCAATGGTGTATTCACCGCCATGAAGTTCCTGCACGCCGTCGATGCGTAAGGTATTGGAGCCAATACCCTCGATCTGCGCACCCAACGCTTCCAGGAAGAAGCACAGCTCCTGTACATGCGGTTCGGAAGCTGCATTGCGAATTACGGATGCGCCATCGGCAGTGACCGCGGCCATGATGGCGTTTTCTGTGGCGGTGACGCTGGCTTCATCTAGCAAAATATCGGCACTATGCAGTCTGCCATTCGATCGTAGGTGAAACTGGCGCTCGTTGTGCTCCACCTCCGCACCGAAAGCTTCCAACGCAAGGAAATGCGTGTCGACCCGCCTACGGCCGATCACATCGCCGCCAGGTGGAGGCAGGTCGATACCACCAAACCGACCCAGCATCGGACCAGCCAACAAGATAGAAGCGCGGATGCGCCTGCATAGATCCGGGTCCAGCTTTGCGCGCTGCGCTCCAAGGGGTCGAAGCTTCAGCGTCGAGGGATCCGGGGAATGTGCCTCTACTCCCATGCTCTCTAGCAGATGACGCATCGTGGCAACGTCCCCAATCTGTGGGACATTGCGCAGCGTTACTTCACCAGCTGCCATGAGGCTGGCGGTCATGAGCGGCAGAGCGGCGTTCTTGTTGCCGGATGGGACGACCTCTCCGCTCAACGGGTGGCCTCCATCAATTCGAAAAGATGGCATTGCTATCCTTTATCGAAGAGCTGAACCGATTGACCGATCCGCAGATCGAGCGCGCTTGCCGCTGAGCCGCGATTTACACCGATCTCGAGCAGGCCGTTGCTTCCTATATAAGCAAGCCCCTGTCCCTCGGGTAAGTCGCTGAATGTGCGAGCGAGGGGCAATTCATCGCCGTTCGGCAGTCGAGCAGCAAGATTTCGGGCTGGGTATTGCGCCTCCGATCCCTGACCCAACCACGGCACTAAACGGATATGACTTCCTTCCGAGTGCAACACGCCAATGCTGGTGACCATGTTTCCGAACGGATCTTCATAGATGATCTCCCCCTCGACCGTTTCTGAATCGTCGCCTGCGAGGCTTGGAGCGGGCAGAGAGATCTCCAGCTCAACCGGAGGCCCCAGGTCGTTGAGGGCCGAACCGGTTGCCAGGTGGGCTGCAGCCGGAGCGAAGATGTCTCTACCATGAAAGGTGGTGCTGACCTGCGGGTCCCAGAGTTCGATCACTTCTGGAGTCCCATCGCGGGCGACCAGGTAGCTGAAGAGTCCATTATCCGGGCCGACGCAGGTCTGTGTAGGCCAGTGGGCGGCCACACCTCGCCGCGCGGACCCGACTCCGGGATCCACCACACACAGGAAGACTGTGTTTGGCGGCATGTAGGAGGCCGCTTGCCAGAGCATGAATGCACCCGCTTGGACGTTTCCACGCGGGACCTCATGTGAGATGTCGATCAGATTGGCCTGAGGGGCGAGTGTACTGAGAACTCCCTTGAGCACCCCGACATAGGTGCCCTGTGTGCCGAAGTCCGTGAGGAGTGCGATCGAAGGGCGTGCCACGAGCAGTGCGGATTCTAACGGACCCCAGGAGGCGGGTCAATGTAGCAGAAATCAAAGCAGCTGCGGTCCAAATTTGGCCTCAGAACCCCCACATGGTAAAATCACCTTTTATGGCCGAATCGAAGCCCATAGGCATAATTTCTTCTCTGACAGCTGGCTTCGATCGTGTAGCAGCACGCCCGTTCTTGATCCTACCTCCCCTGGTTCTAGATCTATTTCTATGGCTCGGACCGCACCTGGGGATAGCGCGTTTGATCGAATCATTGACGGAGCCCGCTCTCCGTATGGAGGGCGTAGTGGCGGACCAGGCCTTACTTATTCGGCAAATGGTTGAAAATGTCGGAGATACCTTCAATTTGCTCTCGGCCCTGAGCACAATTCCGATCGGCATTCCGAGCCTGATGGCGGGAAGATCGACGCTGGATAGTCCTTTAGGGCTGGTCAGCCGATTCGAGCTGACGGAACCGGGCAGGGTGATCCTAATATGGCTTGCGCTTTCTGGGATCGGACTAGCGATCGGCGCATATTACCAGTACTGGATCGCAGGAGCTGTAGCGCAGGATGCCGAACTAGGCCCGGGGTGGCTGGCCGCGATGAGAATGGTGGGTTTTGGATTTCTCATGTTTGTGGGAGCGCTCGTAGCGGGTATCACGGTACTGATCGCGATTGCCCTGGCAACGCTAATCCTTCCGCTGCTAGGAACCGGAGTGTTCTTTCTTGGATTTGCCCTGTTGTTCTGGTTGGGTGTCTATTTGATATTCACGCCGCACGGAATCATTCGATACAACCAGGGAGTGTTCCGAGCCATGTTTGAAAGCTTTGTATTGGTGCGCTGGAATCTACTGCCGACTGTGATTTATCTGATACTGGCTGTTGGCGCGTACTGGCTGCTGAATTTTGTCTGGGTGCTGCCCAGCGCATCGTCCTGGTTTTCGCTATTGGCGGTTGCTGGACATGCTTTTATGGCTACGACATTGTTGGCCGGGAGCTACGCATACTATCAAGGCAGGCGAGAATGGCTTATAGCCGCCAGGCGTGCCGCTTAATCCAGGCTCTATAGGAGAATTCGTTTGACCGAGAAGACGAAAAAGAAAACTGCAAAGAAAGCTACGAGAAAATCAACCGCGTCGAAGAAGTCTGTGGTAAAGCCGAAGTCTGCCTCAACCAACGCTCCGGCAAAGTCGAAGAGGTCCGTGAACTCCGCATCCACAAGAGCCAAGAAATCGGTGACCAAGGCGAGTTCGGCTTCGGCTAAATCCGCGACCAAGTCGAAGAAATCCACAGCACAGCCAAAATCCGGGACCTCAAAGAAAGCTGCGACCAAGACCCGGAAGCAAATGACTGCGGTAAAGAAGTCCACTGCGGCGAAAAAGCCCAGCACCAAGAAAGTCAGCAGCTACGCTGCCAAAGACATCCAGGTTCTGGAGGGGCTTGAAGCAGTACGCCGCCGCCCCGGTATGTACGTCGGTGGAACCGACGTCAAAGCGCTGCATCACCTGATTTATGAGGTCGTTGACAACTCGATTGATGAAGCTCTTGCCGGCGCTTGTGATCACATAACAGTGGTCATTAATGAAGATAGCAGCGTGACGGTGGAAGATAACGGTCGCGGCATTCCGGTTGAAAAGCATCCTGAGATTAAGAAGCCGGCGCTTGAAATTGTGATGACCATGCTGCACTCGGGCGCCAAATTTGGGGGCGAAGGATACAAGGTCTCAGGTGGCTTGCACGGCGTGGGTGTTTCGGCCGTGAATGCGCTTTCGGAGTGGTGTGAGGTTGAGGTCAGGCGAGGCGGGAAGGTTCATGCCCAACGCTACGAGCGAGGTGCCCCTGTCCGTCCCATCAAAGTCGTTGGCAAGGTCGGGAAGAACGTGACCGGTACGAAGATCACCTTTATGTTTGACACGACGATATTCAAAGGTGACCTCGATTACCGGTTTGCTACCCTCGTGCAGCGCTTCAGAGAGATGGCGTTTGTCACTCGTGGGGTAACCATTCGACTGCTCGACCAGCGCAGCGAGCGCGAGATGACCTTCTACTTCGAGGGCGGGATCGAATCTTTCGTAAAGTATCTCAACCGCAACCGCCACACTCTGCACTCTGTCGTTCATGCCGAAAGCGAAGTAAACGGGACCGGAATCGAAGTAGCGCTTCAGTATTCGGACTCCTATGCCGAGTCGCTCTATTCATTTGCAAACACCATCAACACCGTGGACGGCGGCACACATCTAACCGGGCTGCGTTCGGCGGTGACGCGCACCATCAACGACCATGCTCGTAAGGCCGGCTTAATCAAGGAAGCGGACCCCAATTTCACGGGTGAAGACACGCGCGAGGGATTGACTGGCATCGTCTCGATCAAGCATCGGGATCCACAGTTCGAAAGCCAGACTAAGGTCAAGCTGATGAACGCCGAAGTGCAGACACAAGTGCAGCAAGCGCTGCACGAGCGGTTCAGCGACTACCTCGAGGAAAATCCTAGAGCGGCCCGAGCTATCGTGGAGAAGTGTCTCACTTCAGCTCGTGCGCGGGATGCAGCACGCAAAGCACGCGACCTCGTGATCCGCAAGAGCGCCCTGGAGAGCCTCACATTACCGGGCAAGCTAGCGGACTGCTCGGAGCGGGACCCCAACAAATGCGAGCTGTACATCGTCGAGGGTGACTCGGCGGGCGGCACTGCCAAGCAGGGTCGCGATCGAAACTTCCAGGCAATCTTGCCGCTCCGTGGCAAAATCCTCAATACAGAGCGAGCCCGGCTGGACAAGGTGCTATCGAACAACGAGGTCAAGGCGCTGATATCCGCTCTGGGCACAAATATTGGCGAGTCTTTCGATATCGAAGGCTTAAGATATGGCCGCGTCATCATCATGACCGATGCAGACGTGGACGGAAGCCATATTCGCACCCTTCTTCTCACATTTTTCTTCCGATACATGCCGGAGTTGATCGAGCAGGGGCACTTATTCATCGCGCAACCGCCTCTGTACCGGATCAATGTCAAGGACGGCGTACACTACGCCTACACAGAGGACGATCGCGAGCGGATCCTCAAGGAACTCGGACGCAAGCGGTCTACCTTGGGTCGCTTCAAGGGGCTCGGTGAGATGAACGCTTCGCAGCTCTGGGACACCACCATGGATCCTATCAATCGAACTCTACTTCAGGTGACGATCGAGGATGCTGCAGAGGCGGATCGTACCTTCGATATGCTGATGGGGGCCGCGGTTCCCCCGCGCCGGCGCTTCATTCAGACCCACGCGCACGAAGTCAGCAATCTGGATATCTAACCCTGCGATAGTATTTCAGTTTGTGTCGGGAATCCAACAGATACGATTGGTCCTGTGATCTGAAATGATTTGTATGCTAAGTGAGGGTGGCTAATGGACAAAGCAACGGATCACGATGCTCAGATCGAGGAGGGATGGCGAAGCTTTCTCGAACGGGGCGATTTTAAAAGTGAAGTCAGGCAACGGAAGCTTCTTAGATACCTTCCGAGTGATCCCCGCTGCAAGTTTTGTAATGCTCCTTTCCATGGCGCTGGCGGAGCGCTCTGCAGGGTCCTGCTCGACAAAGGTCAGTCCTCAATGAATCCCAGGCTGTGCAACATATGTGAGCACTATGCGGCCAAAAATCTAGGGGGCGCAGAGATCGAGCTGTCGATGCTCTTTGCAGATGTGCGGGGATCCACGACTTTGGCCGAGCAGATGAGCACGGCCGAATTCAGCCGACTCATCAGTCGCTTCTATCAGGTTGGCACCGACGTGATGGTTCACTCCGACGCATTGGTAGATAAACTCATCGGCGATGAGGTTACCGGTCTGTATGTACCCGGATTGGCAGGCTCAGATCATGCGCGTATGGCGATCGAAGCCGCCAAGCTCCTTCTGGCAGTTACCGGGCATTCGGACGCGAGCGGACCCTGGGTCCCGGTCGGGGCTGGTGTTCATACAGGGGAAGCATTTGTAGGTGCGGTGGGCTCAGAACAGGGATTAACAGACATTACGGCCTTAGGCGATGCGCCCAATACCGCGGCCCGCCTAGCGGGATCGGCCGGAGTCGGCGAAGTCGTCGTTAGTGACCAAGCCGCGCACGCAGCCGAGTTGGACACCCATGACCTTGAGCGCCGCAGCCTGGAGCTCAAGGGGAAGTCGGAGCCGGTGATCGCGCACGTCATCAAAGTCAAGCCGAATTCCAAATAATCCAATTCAAGATGAATATAGAAAGGGGGGACCGCGAAAGGTCCGCCCCTTGCGATTAGCTGGATCTCCTTCACCGCGGGAAAGTGTGAGGTAGCCTACTGAGCAAGGAATATCCGCATCGGAAAGTCGATTTATGGAGCTCCACGGAGAGTAAGCCAATGACGACCGAACCAGATTTCGATCGAGCTGTGGCCCACAAGTTCTTCGCCGCGGACTGCTTTAACAAGGCCTGGGCGCTTATCGACAAGGCGGACCGAACCGCGGATGAAGACCAGCAGATGATCCGCCTCAATCAGGCCTCCATGTGGCACTGGACGCAACGTGAAGACTGTACGGATAAGAACATGTCTATCGGCTACTGGCAGGCTTCGAGGATCTACGCTCTTCTCGGGGATGCGGAGAACGCGCGAGGCTATGGCCAACTTTCGCTCGAGTACAGCGAGCAGCTGGCTCCCTTCTACAAGGCCTACGCTCATGAAGCGCTTGCCAGGGCTGAAGGGGTGGCCGGCAACAGTAAGGAAGTACGGGAACACCTGCAGGAAGCGCGAGCCCTGGCCGGTGAGATCGACGATGCTCAGGACCGGGAGGTGCTGGAAGACGACTTGAAGACGATCGAGTAGCAGCAATTCTCGATCCCTGTTGTGAAATCGGATCGATACTCGAGAACTGCTTGATCTCTAACGGTTGTCTCATTCCCCATGCATGGGAGATGAGATCGCGCTATGCTAGTCTAATATTGAAAGGCTACCATAGGCATCTGCCAGAGGAAAAATGAGCAAAACTACGCGTGAGAGGATCAAAGCAAAGAAACGCAGGGAGCGCACCCGTAACATCCTGATCGGAGGTGTGATCGTCGTTGCAACCGTAGTGGGAATTAGGTGGCTGTCGACACAGTCGAGCGCACGGGAGAGCGGTGAGACGGTTCCCATTCCACAGGTCCAAGCAGTGGATGAGATGGCGGAAGTGTCACACGTGGCCGAGGGCACTGATCCCGGGCCCTACAATTCAGATCCTCCAACTTCTGGAAGACACTATGCGACGCAGGCATTCGCGGGCTTTAATGATGTTGATGATTTGGCTTCCTTCGGGGAATTTCCAGCAGGCTACCTTGTACATAGCTTGGAGCATGGCTACGTGATCTTCTGGTACAACTGCGAAGTCCTAACGGAACCCGAGTGTGAGGACCTCAAGGATGACATCGAACGGGTCATGGGCCGAGTAGCTGACTTTAAAGTGATAGCCTTCCCATGGACCTCGATTGAGGAACCGATCGTAATGACCTCCTGGGGCCGCATGCTTCGCTTTGATGAATTTGATCCTGAGATCGCCGAGCAATACGTTAGAAATTTCCGAAACCAGGCTCCGGAGCCGAACGCGCCGTAGGCAGACAGGTCAGAGACCTCGATTGAGCGGCCGCGAGATTCCCAGAGCCCGCGGAATTTCTCCACGAGCATCCCCCAAAAACAAAACCAGCCCCTGCGATGGGGCTGGTTTTGTTTTTGTCAGTCCTCTTGATTCGAGCTTAGGCTTGCTCTAGCTTAGGCACGAAGCGGCTCTCCATCCACAGGCGGAGCCCGAGAACAACTACGACCCAATAGCCGACATACCCCAGCACCTCTTCTAGAGATGGGTTGCCGTTGTAGCCAAAGACCGCTTTGAGCATTTGACCTACGCTTGAGTTCTCGTCAAGCACGTGATTGGTGTCCCAAACATGTTCATTGAGGGTTGGTATGATTCCCGCCTCTTGAAACTCATGGATTCCATGCGCGAGTAATCCGGCCGCGAAAAGCAGCAGGAGTACGCTTGTGACGTTGAAGAAGATCCGGATGTCCAGCTTCGTGGTGGAAGCATAGATCAGATATCCAATTAGGACCGCTGAAGCAAGCCCGATAATTGCGCCGATGAGCGTACCCTGGCCCTCAGAAACAAACGCAGCCGCGGACAGAAAGAGCGCAGTTTCAACCCCTTCCCGGAATACAGCAATGAAGGCAACGAGAATGAGCCCCCACTTTGTTCCGGTCTTGACCGCATCCAACACATTCTGCTCGAGGGAGGATTTGATAAGCCGAGCCTGGTAGCGCATCCAGAAGATCATCCAGGTCAATACCCCGACGGCCAAGAACATCGTAGCACCCTCAAAAATCTGTTCGGCGCGTCCTTCGAGTTCCATCCCTACCACTTGAATGACGATGGCCAGCCCAAGGCTGGCCACCACTGCTGCAAACACACCTACCCAAACGGACCTGTGGCCCTCCAGGTAGCCGATCTTCCGTAGGTACCCCAGTACAATCCCGACGATTAATGCGGCTTCGAGCCCTTCACGAAGAGCAATTAACGCTGCAGCTGCCATCTACTCGCCCGTCCCTCAGCAATAAAACAGGATTTGTTAGTAAAAAATGTACCAATCATAGGCTCAATCGTCAATTGACATTCTTCTTAACTAGTTCTGCAGGGTGACAACTCTATGATTGACCGAAGTAAAAACTCCCGCTATAGCGCGACTTCTCGCGCGGAGCCCTGTAGTACTCTTTAGAGTATGGTCGAACCCACCGACCGTGATCTGGTGCTTCGCACGCGGCGCGGCGAGGTGGAAGCATTCGGGGAGGTCGTAAGACGCTATCAGCAATCGGTATTCAACGTCTGCTATCGAATGCTCGGCGAGCGAATGGAAGCCGAGGATTTGGCGCAGGAAGCCTTCATACGGGCTTATCAGCGGTTAGCGACCTTTGATGTCGAGCGTCCTTTTGAGCCTTGGATACGACGAGTAGCGACCAACGTCTGCTTAAACCATATACAAGCGCAGAAGCCCGAAAGTTACGAACTAGATGAGGAGCGTGATCAATCACCAACAGCGATTGGCAAGGACCCAGAGACCTTTCTGCAGAGTGCACAGGCTTCTGAGGAAATCCGCCAGGCCATATTGACCCTACCGCCTCACTACCGAGCGGTAATCGAGTTGCGACATTATCAAGAAATGAGCTATTCTGAAATCGCCGAAGCGTTAGAGCTACCAATAAGTGACGTGAAGAGCCATCTGTACCGAGCTCGAAGAAAGCTTGCGGAGCTGCTTTCAATCCATGAGTGAACATCCGACCAACGAGACACTCCAGGCATACCTGGATGATGAACTAAGCAAGCGGGAGGACCGCAAGCTCGAGGCGCACCTCCAGGTCTGTCCCGCTTGTGCGGCCGAACTTGCGCAAATCCAGAACCTTTTCCTATCCATAGAAAGCCTGACTTCCGAGCCGCTGACTGCTGATCTAGTAACAGGCGTTAAGGCTGCCATCCAGCCTCGGATCCCGTCCCTGGCACTCGGGGAATTGGTGGCGGCAGCAGTTCTCACAGCAGGATTGGTATTGACTCTGGGCTACGTGGAGCTACAAGCTCGGATGGGCGATGCAGCCCAGCGTTTGATTGGCCCGATTGAGGTTGCCGCGGAGGACATCGTAAGCGCGCTCAGCGTATTGCTTATCCAGGTGCCTGATGCACCACAGCTTGAGCTACCGTTGCTCGAAGACCTGGCCGGGGGTTTGGTACTGACTCCTTCGATAGGCTTGGTGGTTGCAGCCGCAGCGCTTATGCTTTGGCTGTTAGGTAACGGAATGATTCTAAGGATGGGGAAAAATCACAATGCCTGAGGCTGTAGCGCTCCTAATACTTACTCCTTTGGCCGGCGTAACGCTGGTCGCGCTTTTTGTCGTAATGGGAGTTATCTTTCCTCGACAGATTGCGGACGTGACATCGATCGGATCTGCGACGCCCGGCCGATCATCTATTTTAGGACTAATCAACGTTGCTTTCCTTTCTGTGATCGTGGCTGCTATTAGTGGTGGCGGCGACCTGTTTCAGGTTCTAGGGCTCCTGCTCTTCGCCGTGCTTGTGATCGGACTTATTTTTGGCTTGGCCGGCATGGCACCGATGATTGGCCAGCGCCTGCTACCGGACTCAAGCGAGACCCGGCAAGCTATATGGGGTGCGGCTGTAATGGTCGTAGCCAGTCTCACTCCAATAATCGGCTGGTTCCTTTTGTTTCCCTACCTCGCATTCCGTGGGCTAGGTGCATTCATTCTTAGTCTGTTTCGCAGAACCCCCAGCTAACAAGCAGCAAGCCGCTTTCGAGTAGCAACAGCCCTCCTATCACCCTCGGGTCGCAACATTTCATAAAGTTCCCCTGTATTACACATCAAATAGCGCGGAATGAGGTTCGTGCATTTCGTGAAAGGAGTTTGAGTAATGGCAGATGTGTATGCGGTCTTTGGAACGCTGGTCGCGCTTGGGATCATCTTCCCCGGCATGTTGTTCGCCTGGTCACTGATCTTCCCTGGTTCCGTCGGGAAGGCCAGTTCACGAATTGAGAGCACCCCTGGGCGGTGTATCGCGCTTGGTATCGCGCTCGTGGTTCCGATCGGATTCACCGCGGCCATCTTGTTCGCGATCGCTGCAGGTCCCGCGAATTTTCTCGGAGCGGTAGTGATCGTGGGCGCGCTGGCATTTGCCAGCCTAGGTGCCAGTGGCATGGCTGCAATGATGGGAAGCCGACTGCTCCCCCGATCGAAGGAAAACACTTCCGAGGCGGCGGGATTTCTGCGTGGGGCGATTGCGCTTGAGCTGGCGGCAGCCTTCCCGGTGATCGGATGGTTCCTGGCTATTCCGCTCATCACCTTGTGTTCGCTTGGTGCTGCAGCATTCGCCGCATTAGGGTGGATGCCGTGGATCTCGGATAGCGCACCTGATCAAGATCAACCGGCTCTCAGCCAGGCATGACGCTCGAACGCCGCGAGTTTCTGCGCCTGGCAAGCATAGTTGCTGGAGGGGCGGCCCTCGCGGCTTGCTCACCGATTTATCGAGAGCTCTCCGGACTACCGTCAGCGGTTTCCGGATGGGATCCAATCTCGCCGTTCGACTATCAGGTACTAAGCCGACTCACCTATGGACCCACTATCGAAGAACGGCAGCAGATCACGCAACTGGGATGGAAGTCTTGGGTGGAGTACCAGTTGTCGCAGGATCAAATCGAAGACCAGGGTGTTCTATGGAGACTGCGACCCTACGATGCTCTGACCCTCGATGCGGATGCGCTTGCATTATGGGACCAAGGTGACGTGTCGCTTGATCTTCAGCGGGGCGCTCTGCTCCGCCAGGCCTACAGCCGCAAACAGCTGTACGAGCGCATGGTCGAATTTTGGACTGACCATTTCAACATATCGGTCATGAAGGGTGATTGCTGGTTCCTCAAGGTTGTTGATGACCGGCAGGTCATCCGGCAGCATGCGCTTGGCAACTTCCGTGATCTACTCTGGGCATCGGCGCACTCGCCGGCCATGTTGGTCTACCTCGACAACCAGGCGAACGAAGGTCGAGCCCCAAATGAGAACTACGCGCGGGAGCTAATGGAACTGCACACGCTGGGAGTAAACGGCGGGTATACCCAGAAGGATGTCATGGAGCTGGCGCGGTGTTTCACAGGTTGGTCTGTGAAGGATCGCTTCTGGAGGGGTGAATTTACCTTCAACGAGGATTTTCACGACCAAGGCTCGAAAGTTGTTCTTGGGACCCGAATCGTGCCTGCGGGCCAGCGTGAGGCGGAGTTGGTGCTAGAGCAGCTCGCGCTGCACCCGGCCACAGCTCACCGTCTCTCACGCAAACTTGTGCGTAAGTTCGTCACCGAGGAGGACGCGCCCGCTCTAATAGAGAGCGCCGCGCAAGTCTTCCTTCGCTCTCAAGGTTCAATCCGAGACACCCTGGGACACATCTTGGAGCACGGTCTCGAATTCACTGGCGATAAAGTGAAGCGCCCTACGGACTTCATCGTAGGCGGGATCCGAATGCTGGGGGCAGACACTGACGGAGGCCAGCCATTGCAGACCTTCCTGGCCCAAATGGGACAACCGGCATTCCAGTGGCCGACGCCCGACGGCCCACCCGTTGACTCAAATTACTGGACGAGCAATCTAATGCCCCGCTGGCGCTTCGCTGTAGCGTTTTCCCAAAACGGTATTGGCGGTACCAAGCTGCAAGTAGAGGCATTGATGGAGGGGAAGTCAGTTGAATCGGATTTCGATCGCTTATCCGAACTCCTTCTTGGCACTCGCCTGGAACCGAAAGCTAGGGATCAACTACTGGCAGCGCTAAGCGCAGGCGGCGCTACCGATCAACGCACGCTGATGGAGCTGACTATTGCGGGGCTTCTAGCATCTCCGGGATTTCAATGGATGTGAGCTGAGGACATTGACCGAACGCTCGATGTTTATGCACGCACTGCAATCATCCTGTTGCGAACCAGCAGCCGCGGACTATGTACGTTCAACCTGGCCTGCGTGGGTGCCGAGGTTGGCATTTACCGACTCTTTGCGGGGAGACATCCTGGTCGTGATCTTTCTACGCGGTGCGGCGGATGCGCTTAATGTGATCGTCCCGCATGGAGAGCAAGCCTACTATGCCAACCGACCGACGCTGGCAGTCCCCAGGCCGGACGATACAAAAGCCTCGCAAGCAGAACGAGCTCTCGACCTGGACGGGTTTTTCGGTTTCCATCCTTTACTTCGTCCTCTTCTGCCTATCTGGGAGCAAGGGCACCTGGCCCCGATCCATGCTTGTGGAGCCCCCGACGAATCTCGCAGCCACTTCCAAGCCATGGAGCTGATGGAGCGTGGAGTGGAAGACACCCATGGACCGGCGTCAGGATGGATCAATCGCCATCTGATGACCCTGGATACAGGAAATGGCTCCCCACTGCGCGCGGTCGGTTTGGGAGAAGCCGCACAACGCAGCTTACAGGGTGCAATCCCGGTGACCGCTCTGCGATCGATTTCCGATTTTCACCTTGCAGGGGATCGTAAGGTGGAGAGCTTGATGCAAGCCGGCCTGTCTTCACTCTATGAAACCGATGACCCACTCGGAGTGCTTGGCCAGGAAACGCTGAAGATTCTTCGAACGCTGGAAACGCTGAACCCTGACACCTACCTTCCGCAAACTTCCTCCCCTTATCCGGAAGGCGAATTCGGCATGGGCCTGCGTCAGACCGCGATGTTGGTGAAGGCACAGGTCGGTCTCGAAGTGGCCGCTATCGATCTTGGGGGATGGGACACGCACTTCGCACAAGGTACATACCAGGGTCTGATGCCAAACTTGCTGACCCAGCTTGCTGCAGGATTGACCGCGCTTCACGAGGATCTGGTAGACCATCACTCCAAGCTCTCGGTCGTCGTGATGACCGAGTTCGGTCGACGGGTAAAAGAGAACGCCAGTTTGGGCACCGATCACGGCCACGGCGGATTGATGCTGCTGATGGGCGGCAATGTTGTTGGGAGCACCATTCATGGCGCGTGGCCCGGACTGGAACGCGAGCAGCTTTTTGGTCCGGGCGATCTGGCAGTGACCACAGATTATCGTGATGTGTTATCTGAAATCTGTATGAAGCGTCTCAACAACAGGTCTGTTGATCAGATATTCCCCGATTTCAATTCCACACAGTTTGGTTTTGTGCGGGATGGGTGATTGGTGATACCCACGAGGCATGAATCACGGTCACAAGGTTGCTAGCTCAAATCGAGAGAGAATTCTTCAGGGGATAGGACCCATAAGATCAGGCTCACACTCAGCTTGTGTCCGACACACAATCTTCTTCCGCCTCGGCGCACCTAGTCTCGCGCGCAGGCTCCCACTTTAAAAAAGCCTCTAGTACCCGCAAGTTGATATCCAGGTCGGTGTCCCGGTGATTGGTGAGCTCTACAACTAGCGCGGGGATGCCGATGTGGGAGGCCCAATCCGTAAACTCTCCTGTGTATTGGCAGCCCGCGTCGATTGGTGGATACGGATAGGGAGCGACTTCGGCGATCGTTTCAGCAAGGTCCACAGACTCAAGTAGCGCAGGCTGTCCACCAGGAAAAATTCCTAGCGCTGCGCTGTGGTAACTAATGATGGCCTCGAAATCGTGCTCGAGAATGAAATTCATGAGGGCGGCCACCTCCGGTTCGGAGGCAGGACCCGTTCCACCATGAATCGGTAAGTAATTCCAACAGCCCGCTGTTGGCCAGTCTGCCTGCCAGAGATACGGCCAATTCCGGTTTAGATCCGCTCCATTTTCGTTCGCCCGCCCGGCATAGCTTAGCGAGCGAGCATATCCATCCGGATTGAAGGCTGGGAGTATATAGAGGCTGACCTCCGGTGGGACTAAATCCGGACGAACCTGTAGATGGCTCATCAGTTGATGCGCCAGCGCAATCGTGTTCCACTCGTAACCGCCGTGTATCCCTGCAACGATGAGACGCGGCGAGGGTCCTCCTCCATAGCGATACATCGTCAGGGGCCGCCCCGCCACACTGTAGCCGATTATTTCCGGTCCGCTGGCATAGGTCGTGGGGCTGGGTTTAGGTTGGGGCTCGGGTGTCGGGCTGGGTATCTCCGTGGCCATCGCACTGATGGGCGTTTCGGAGGCGAGGGGTACAGGGGACGGAGCGCCAACCGGCTCCTCAGATAGAACGGCAGGTGCCGAACAGCCTGCTACCGCAAAACCCAACCCAAGGATCAAAAGCCGAATTCTCATACAACCATGGCTCAAGCGCAGGAGTATATCGCAACGGCCAAAGCACCGCCCCAGCCCTACATTCGTGGGTAATCGTTTTGGCTATCCGGATCGACCCTGCCAGCGCAGGTTGGACATCGCGGGCGGTAGTCAATTTAGTGCCGCATTTGCTAAAATGACGCCGCTCTATCATGCCGTTAAAGCCCGGAGAGTCTCTACACGATCGGTACCACATTGAAAGCGTCCTTGGCCAAGGAGGTATGGGCGCAGTGTACAAGGCCAGGGACAAGAACCTCAATGTAGAAGTAGCGGTCAAAGAAAATCTCTTTACGACCAAAGAGTACGCTCGACAATTTGAGCGGGAAGCCAGAATCCTGGCCAGCCTCCGGCACCCGAACCTGCCGCGGGTCACGGACCACTTTGTGATTCCCGATCAGGGGCAATATCTGGTGATGGACTTCATTGAGGGCAAGGATCTCCGCGAGCGCATCGAGAGCAAGGGAGTGATCTCTGAGGGCGAGGCAGTGCCCTGGTTCCTGGAAACATGCGACGCGCTGGCATATCTGCACAATCGCCGGCCCCATCCCATCCTGCATAGGGACATTAAGCCGGGAAACATCAAGGTGACACCTGACAATCGCGCCATCCTGGTCGATTTTGGATTGGCTAAGGTGGCAGACGACTCGGGGACCACGACGACCGGTGCAAAAGCCATGACTCCCGGGTTCTCGCCGCCCGAGCAATACGGTACCGGGAGCACCGACGCGCGTACCGACGTGTACGCGCTTGGCGCAACGATATATGCCTGCCTCACTGCCGAGATACCTGAGGATTCGTTGGAGCGCGCAATGGGTCGCGAGGAACTCACTCCTCTTCGCAAGCGCAATCCACGCATTACGCCTGCGCTTGCACGAGCCATCGAGAAATCGCTATCAATTCGGCCGGAGGAGCGCTATCAATCCATGGTCGAGTTCGCTTCAGCCCTGGGCGCGGCTGCGCGGGCCAGCGGATCTACTCTGGTGCGTGATTTCCCCTATCTCGAACGTGATACGCGCACTCCAATCACGGCCGGTTTCGCGGATATGCCGACACGTCTTCCCCTGGAAGAAAAGGATGAATCACGTTGGCCCAGAATTGTGCTTCCGCTGCTTGCGGCCTCTCTGATTGTTGTTGGCGTTGTCTATGCGTTGCCAAACCTGATCGCGGGGATTGGCGGATTGTCGGGTGAGGACGTCTCACCGACTCCAACTCTCATTTTGACAAATGAGCCAACGGATGTAGCTGTGCTTCTTCCGGTAGCCACACCGACTCTTGTGCTGCCTTCCGCGACTCCCTTGCCGACCGCCGACCCGGCGCTGACGCTCACTCCGCTGCCCACCCCCATTGGTGGTGGCATCGGGCAGATTGCATTTGCCTCCGATAGGGAAGGCCCGCCTCAAATCCATATCGTCAATGTAGATGGCACAGGTGAGGTGGCGCTAACCAACCTACCCGATGGAGCCTGCCAGCCGTTCTGGGCGCCGGATGGCCAGGCACTTGTGTTTACTTCGCCTTGCGCCGGAAGCCAGGAGACCTATCCCGGCGCCGGGCTGTGGATTCTCAACATGGAGAACCTGCAACCGCAGCCGCTGCAAACGACGCCAGGAGGGGATTATGATGGATCGTGGTCTCCGGACGGTGAAAGGATAGCATTCGCTTCCGAGCGAGGCGGGCGACCCCAGATCTATTCCACCAACTTGGATGGAAGCGAGGTCGTGAATTTAAGCGACAACTTCGCCCGGGAATTGCAGCCCGTTTGGTCACCCCAGGGAACAGCCCTGACGTTTGTCTCCTATCGAAGAGGGAATGCTCAACTATGGACTATGTCCGACGGTGGCGAAAACGACCAGCGCTTTGGGTTTGGGGACACCGACGACACGCATCCGGCCTGGTCCCACGACGGCCAGCTAGTCATCTTCCAACGAAATGTTTCTGGAGTGCCTCGATTGGTGGCCTCACAATTTGAGGATCGCGGAATACTCGATTTTAGGGTCTGTCAGCAGGCACCGTATAGCGGCCAACCGATGGCGGAACCGTCCTTCTCGCCCGATGACCGCTGGTTGGCGGTCGAGACCTGGCCGGATGGCGTAAACCACGACATAGCGATCATGACAACGAATTGCACTAGCGTGACCCTGCTAACGCTAGACCCGGCGGAGGATTTTGATCCCGCCTGGCGGCCGTGATCCCCGAGGCAGGATCCGTTCCACAATTCCCGGAGCATCTCGAATCCGCCCGGCATCCATGATACCTGAATGGAAACACTTCCTACAGCTTCCGGAGGAATTTCCTTCGTTTTCCAGCGCACGCGCGCCAGAATCACTTGGGAGGAGAATCGGACTGCCC
>JBHIBY010000012.1:0-49238 GCA_046759305.1 Anaerolineales bacterium | reverse complement strand
AGGCCGGTACCGCGCCGTTGGCAAAGACCTGCCACTCGTCCCGTTTTCCGCCTTTGGCGGATCGCTCGGCTAGACTCTCTTTCCGATCGGAGCCTTGCCTGCTAAGCAGGCTCGACGAGATAAAGAATGTGAGCAGGAGAATGGAGGGCGTCAGCCCCCCGATTCCGAAGGTTAGCGTGCCCACTAGAGCCGCAGCAATCGCTCCGCCGGTCGTCAGCATCGAAGCGCGGCGAGCCCCAAGGGCTACGGCCACTCCCAATATTAGGCCCAATGCAAGCTGGGCCCAGCTGCCTAAGCTGAAAGTAGCTGCCATGTCGCTCCCGCCAATAGCGCTCCGGCCGCGATAGCGGCGCTCCAGAGCGCATATGCCACCGGGCGATCAGCGTCATTGCCAAAAAACCAGGCGCCAAGAACCAGATCTGCCATCCAGACCAGGCCGGCGATCATGGGAAGCAAGAGCAGCCTTCCCGGGGGCACCAGCGGGGTCGGTTGTCCGGTTGGCCCAAATCCGAAGGGGACCAATTCTGGGAGCGAGGGTGCCATTATCACCAGGGCTCCCAACAGCAGCAGTGGGATAAGGAGTCCGATCAGAATCAAGCTGCGGGCTAGCCGATCTTTCCAAACTCGTGTAACGAGAAAATCGGCACGCACTGATCTCTCGGGGATGGCTTCTAACGATCCCATCCGAGTGGCGCTGAGAATTGCGCCTTGAAAAGCCTCGGTGTCCGGCGGGGAGATCGCAATCGAACGGTCCGTTAATCCACGGATGATGAGTAGTGGGCCAGAGGTCGCGAAGAAATCGATCACGGCTCCAGACTCGGATCTCGCTCTTCCCACCTTGCATCCAGGCCACCAAAACCCGAAGCTGGGGCTGCGTGGCTCTGCCCCATCGCCTCCAGAGGAGCCGTCCGCTTTGCGTTTCCCCTGAAGAGGCCCAACTTCGGAGATCTTGTCAAGAGGGATTTGCTCGTACGACATACCCCACCGGATGTACAGGCCATCACGATCCACGCGATAGCTTGCGGTAGCTAGCCCATAGAGCCGATTGAGAACAATTACGACCAACGGCAGCGCCAGCAGCAACAAGCCGATCCAGACCAGGCTTATCGGCGATATCAATCCCTGGCCCAGCTGGGCGATGCTGAGTGCGATGCCGGCCGCGAGCAAAGAGAGCAGCAGCAATCCCAGAGCAAATCCGAAGGTTCGGCGGGGAGTGAAGTTCACGAGTTGTCTCGCTGCCAAGCATAACCCGATCGAGCGGCTTCATCCGTCGACCTGAGAATCAACAGACCCCCTAAATGTGCCGGGGGTCTGCCATTGAGCAAAGTGATGGATGGAGCCGCTAGCTGACCGCTACCGGTTCGCTTTCATATACCGGCTCGACCCAGTGTGCGTAATTGGGTTCTTTGCCGCGGACGATGTCTTGGTAAAGCCCCCTCAATTGTCGGGTGACCGGACCCATCTCGCCGGTTCCGACCTCGCGGAAATCTACCTGCGTAACGGCCGTAATCTGAGCTGCGGTCCCGGTTAGGAATAGCTCATCGCACAGAAAGACCTCCGTGCGGTCGATCGATCGCTCTAGCACATCCAGGCCGAGCTCCTCCTCCGCAAGCTTGAGTACCGTGCGGCGCGTGATGCCTTCCAGGATGTTGGCGTTTACGGGCGGTGTAACCAACACCCCATGGCGAAGCATAAATACGTTTTCGGCGCTGCCCTCGGCCAGGTGACCGTCATTGTTGAGCACCAGTGCCTCATCGAACCCGGCGCGCAGTGCATCCGTCTTCACGAAGGCCGTATTGACATAGGCGCCGCTGATCTTCCCTCTCGCCGGCATGGCATTGTCATCCACACGACGCCATGAGGAGAAGGTGACGTGAGCGTTATCGTCACGATCGACATACTTGCGGAATGGAACGGCGACCATCGTGATCTCATCGGTCAGATCGTGTAGTTTGACACCGATGATTTCGTCCGCCTTGTACAGTATCGGCCGAACGTAGCAATCCTCCCGCAGACCTTCCGTGCGCAGCAGTTCGAGCGTTACATCCCGAAGCCCTTCGGGTGTGTAGGTATTCTCCGAGCAAAGCAGCTTGCCGGATTCTAGCAGCCGCTCATAGTGATCCAAGATGCGAAAGACGAAGAGTTGCTCCTCCTCATCGTTCCAGTAGCCGCGAATGCCCCCAAAGGCTGCTGTTCCATAGTTCAGTGCGTGGGTCAGCACTCCGACTTTAGCCTCGGCGTAGGGGACGATTTCGCCTTTGAAATACGCGTATTGGGGTAAGGTCACCTGGGCAAGCCTCCTGCCAGGCCCCTGCTATAGTGATGCTCCGCGGGCAAGGTGTTTGAGCGGTCTATCAGATTGTTTTCTCAGCCCGACCGCTATCGGAGACAAAACTGCCCGCAAGGAGAATGCGGGCGGCGGGTCTGGCTTTTTCATTATATCGTGCGCTTTCCGCACGAGTCTAGGAAAGCTGGCTTACATTGGTGGGAAAAGGGTCACTGTGTATTAGTGCGGTCAATAACACTCTCAACGCCGCTCACCCTGCTTGCCACCTCCACCGCAACGGTTCGCAGGTTGTCATCGACAAGACGGCCCACAAGGGTGACTTCTCCTAGGTGGCCGTGAACCGCGATCGCACCGGGAGCCACCCCTTTCAGGCGCGGATCGTTTGCCAGCGCGACTGCAACTTCAATCTCAATTTCGCTATCCGCTATTAGCCCATCCACGATTCCCGTTACACCGGGTACCCAACGCAGCACTTCAAGCACCCCGTCCTTGATCAGTCCCGAGCGCACGTGCCCAGAAACCTCAACTCTTCCGTCCGTTGATACTTTGACCTGCAGGTCGGAGAGCGACTCGCGTACAGGATGGTAGTTCCAGAGCGCAGCCTCCACCGCGGATTTCAGGTCTTCGACGGTCATCGTAGAGGTTTCTGTCATGGCGATTGATCCTCCACATCACTCAATTATGGCTTTCGGGCATTAAGACGCTCAAACTATAAATAATAAGGGCCATCTGGATCAGATGCCCCTCTTGCTTTTTCAATAAGCCGCTCTATGCCTCGCGGAACTCGCCCTCAACAACGTCGCCTTCTTCCTCGCCGCTCGGCGGGGTCCCGCCTTCACCTTCGGCTTCTGCTTCTGGCTGAGGCTGTGCGCCTTCGCCCTCGCCTTCCTGAGCATACAGCTGCTGACTGAGCGCGTAGCTCGCCTGCTGAACCTCTTCGGTCAGCTGCTTGATTCGCTCCAGATCGTCACCCTCAAGAGCCTCTCGCAGTTCCTTGACCTTGGCCTCGATGCTCTCGCGATCGTTGTCTGGAACCTTGTCGCCCAGCTCGTTCAGCGTCTTCTCTGCCTGGTAGGCAAGGCTGTCACCCGCGTTGCGGGCGTCGGCAAACTCCTTGCGCTTCTGATCTTCAGCCTCATGCGACTTCGACTCCTGCACCATTCGTTCCACATCCTCCTTATCCAGATTCGTGGAAGCGGTGATGGTGACGGATTGTTCCTTGCCAGTGGCCTTATCCTTTGCGTTCACGTTCAGGATCCCGTTTGCGTCGATATCGAAGGTCACCTCGATTTGAGGGAGACCTCGCGGCGCGGCGGGAATTCCGTCCAATCGGAACCGCCCCAGCGTGTTGTTGTCGTTAGCCATCGAGCGCTCGCCCTGAAGCACATGGATATCCACCGCCGTCTGACTGTCCTCGGCGGTCGAGAAGGTCTCCTGTTTCTTGATTGGAATAGTGGTGTTGCGCTCAATCAACTTGGTCATCACCCCACCCAGGGTCTCAACACCCAGTGATAGTGGCGTCACGTCGAGCAGCAGTACGTCCTTGACGTCTCCCGCAAGTACGCCAGCCTGGATGGCTGCGCCCACCGCCACGACTTCGTCTGGATTTACACCCTTGTGGGGCTCCTTACCTGTCAGTTCGCGCACCAGATCCTGGACCATCGGCATTCTTGTGGCGCCACCTACCAGCACGACTTCGTCGACCTCGCTGGCCTGCATGCTTCCGTCCTTCAGTACAGACTGGAACGGACCCTTGATCCGACCTACCAGATCGTCTGTCAACTGCTCGAACTTCGCGCGGGTCAGCTTCATTTGCAGGTGCTTGGGGCCAGAAGCATCCGCCGATACGTAAGGTAGATTGACGTCTGTCTCGGTCACCGAAGTGAGCTCGATCTTGGCCTTCTCGGCCGCTTCGCGCAGCCGCTGCAGTGCCTGACGATCCTCACGCAAATCGATGCCCTGATCCTTTTTGAACTCATCTGCGATCCAGTTCAAGATACGCTGATCCCAGTCATCGCCTCCCAGGTGCGTATCGCCGTTGGTGGCCTTGACCTCAACCACGCCGTCGCCGACCTCGAGCAGGCTGACGTCGAATGTGCCGCCTCCCAGATCGAAGACCAGGATGGTTTCGTTTTCTTTCTTGTCCAGGCCGTACGCGAGCGCGGCGGCGGTCGGCTCGTTGATGATCCTCATCACTTCTAGTCCGGCAATCTTGCCGGCGTCCTTGGTAGCCTGGCGCTGTGAGTCGTTGAAGTAAGCAGGGACGGTGATCACTGCACGGCTGACGCTCTCCCCCAAGTAGGCCTCCGCATCGGTCTTCAGTTTCCCGAGCACCATAGCTGAGATTTCCTGCGGCGTGTATTCGCGATCGTTCATCGGGATCTTGACACGAACATCGTCACTGCCGCCCTTGACCGTCTCGTATGAGACCATCTTGCGCTCTTCTTCGACTTCATCCCAGCGTCGACCCATGAAGCGCTTGATGGAATACACGGTGTTTTCTGAATTCACGACGGCTTGCCGCTTTGCGGTCTGACCGACCAGCCGCTCGCCGCCTTTTGTGAATGCCACGACGGAAGGCGCCAATCGTCCGCCTTCCGAAGTCGATATGACGACCGGGTCGCCGGCTTCCATCACGGCAACGACACTGTTGGTCGTGCCTAAGTCGATTCCAATAATCTTTGCCATTAAGGTTTACCTCACCCTTTACTAGATTAGCTAAGTCGTGCTCGCGATATGCGCTACACGAGATTAGCGTTCTTATGATACTCGAGCCACACAAGAGGATCGTTAACGTAGTGTAGGACGGTTATCAGGTTTTTTCCGGCCGGTCGGTGGTTCAGTTTGCAGCCCTGTGTCCCCGGTGGACAGGAAACAGAACCCAGCAGCAGCAAGATGTGAGCCTCCCTACTGGGCCTACTTGGTCAGCATGCTATAAGCGTGCAGGTATGGGAAAACGCATCCAGAAGAAGGCCCGTGCACGCGCACGCCGTCGCAACCGCTGGCGAAACGGCATTATTGGAGTCTTACTGGTGGCAGGAGCGGTAGCGGCCTTCGCCGCGACCCGGCCTCTCGCGCCTGACCCATCAGTGCCAGCGCCATTGGCAGAAGAGATGAGCAAAGGGCCGGCTGAAGCGCCGGTCACGATCGTGGAATACGGCGACTTCAATTGCCCTTCCTGCCGCTACTACCATCAGCTGGGCATCATCGATCAAGTGTTGACTCAGTATCCTGGCCAGGTGCGCTTCGTGTGGCGTCACTTCCCAGTGATTACACCTTACTCTCCCGCGTTGGCGGAAGCGGCCGAGTGTGCCGCGGATCAAGATGCGTTCTGGGAGTTTCACGATATGCTCTTCGATGCGGCACCGACAGATGGCGGACAGATGATCGGTTTCGCAAGCCGGCTTGGCCTGGATGTCGAGGCCTTCGACCAATGCTTTAACAGTCGAGGCTATCGGGATGCGGTCGAGGATCAGATGCGCGAGGCATTCGGTCATGGGTTCCGAGGTACGCCATCCTTTATGATCAACGACACACCATTGGCCGGGCCACCCACCTACGAATACCTGATCTCGGTGATCGAAGGGCAGTTGAATTAGGAGATAGGATGAGCGAACTTGAGGAGCTAAGGCGAGAGAAGAATGCGTTTTTTCGGGAAAGCCACCACAGCCCTCTGCTTCCCGAGCAGCAATCGGATTTCCAAGGCTTGAATTACTTTCCCGAGAATTCGGATCTACAACTCAAAGTCGATGTGGAACGATTTCCTGAGCAGGAGCAGTTCCAGATCCAGACCAATACCGGCGACGTCCAGACTTACACGCGTTACGGGCGTTTCAGCTTTGAAGTCGATGGCGAACAAGCGGAGCTCACCATCTTTGAGAACGAAAATGGCTATTTCCTGCCCTTTGCGGATTCTCTGGCAGGCGCCGAAACCTACGGCGCAGGACGCTATCTGGAACCTTCTCGCCTTCCCGATGGCCGCTTAGAGGTGGATTTCAATCAAGCCTACAATCCCTACTGCGCATACAACGAGATGTGGTCCTGCCCGTTGACTCCGCCCGAAAATCGCCTGAAGGTTCCGGTGCGGGCCGGGGAAAAGGTCTTCCATCTCAAGGATCTGAGTACGGCTGACTAATTCTGCATACGAGGATCTGCAAGCCGTGCGACCGACCAGCCTCTCGAAAGTCCCGGAAAAAGCCACAGAGTCGGCTTCCATACCAACGAGGTCTACGATCGACGATCCGTGGAGAAAACGAAACTCCGCGTTTGACAGCCCGCAGGGCAAGGGCTAAGCTTCCCCGCTGTGCCGCCTATCGACAACCCAAATCCTCCTTCGGATTTTGCACATCCCATCGAAGCCGAATTCGCCAGGCTGCTCGATTTTTACGACATCCCCTGGCAGTACGAGCCAAAAACCTTCCCATTAGCTGAAGATTCAGAGGGCAACATCACGGAGGCCTTCACTCCCGATTTCTATCTACCCACCCAAGACCTTTATATCGAACTGACCACCCGCAAGCAGGCGCTGATCACAGAGAAGAACCGCAAAATCCGCCTGATGGCGGAGCGCTATCCGGAGGTCGATGTCAAGCTGCTCAATCGGCATGATATGGAGACCATGCTGGTCAAGTATGGTATGACCGAGGAAACCCCCAACCTGATCGGGGATCCTAACGGCAGCAATGAAGGCAACTGAGAGCCAACTGTTTTCGATTCCCGGCCTGGGAGAGGTCGTCTACAGCGAAGCCCAGATCCAGACCCGCGTCTCAGAGCTCGCGGCGGAGATCTCAAGTGACTACGCAGAGCAGGAGCTTTATCTAATCGGAATCCTCAAGGGCGTCTTGTTTTTTCTGGCGGATCTCATGCGAGAGCTGACGACTCCCTCGATCGTTGATTTCATGGCCATATCGCGCTTCGGTCCTTCTGCCAACTCTCACGGAGAAGCCCGACTACTTAAGGATCTCGACATCTCGCTGGAAAACCGGCATGCCCTGGTCGTTGACAACATCGTGGATTCCGGCTTCACTCTCAGCTACCTGATGCGGACGCTGCAAGCGCGTAACCCGGCCTCGCTCGAGGTCTGCGTCCTTCTCAATCGACCCCGGCGTCGACTGATCGATCTACCGATAAAGTACGTCGGTTTCGAAGCCCCGGATCAATTCATGGTTGGCTACGGCTTGGGCATGGACGAAAGACTCCGACAACTTTCTAACATCGTCTATTTCGATCCCGAGCAAAACAACTCCTTGAGAACAAAGAGCCCCGCCTCTTGAGGGCGGGGCCACAATTACACCTTAAGTGCCAAGAGGGCTCCCCAGTAGCTTCCTTGCTCCAAGTTTCCGATCACCTACTTGCTTCAGGTTCAGAGAACCTTTAGCACCCTACGCTGGCTCCCGTTCCACTCCCGAAGGAGCTTTTCGCTTGTCGGCTTCCTCAGCCTTGCGGCCTTTTAGCCAACTCACGGTTCCATTCCGAAGAACAAAACCGCCTGCCAACTTCAGTTTATTTTCGGTAACCTTCCTCTTAAGGCTTCTTGGCTTCTAGGATTCCCTCTCAGCTATAACATCGTAGCACTATCAAACAGCTAGAGTCAATATCGAATCCTTAAACTTTTCGGGATTTGCATTCGCCGCCACCGTGGTGAAGCGATTATCGGCTATGCGCGATTTAGTGGATCCGCATGCTACCCTCGACGGAAACCACCGCCATCCGTTCGCGCTCCTCAATTGATAGCTGCATACTGCCCCTCCACTCCATCTGGCACGTAGAACCTCTCTGAGAGAATGCAGGCACCTGTCAGGTGCAGCTTCAATCTGCTGAGGTTGGATTTCATTATGAGAGCCTGAGGGGAAATCCATTGCGTGCGAAATCGGTTGATCTGAACTTTCCAGCTATGTCATGAACCGCTGCCGGTAGCGTATCACGCCCACAAGAAGAACGAACTGCACAATGGCTGCGATGATGGTGGAAAACTGTTCAAAATAGAAGGTCAGCAAATTGACCACAACGAGCGAAAGTAGCAGGCCGACGAAAGCCAGCGCGGTTCCTCTACGCTGGCGCCCTAGCAGCAACAGTACTGCCCCAGCCAAGATCAGCAGACCCACCACACCCTCAAGCACCACCTGAAGCGAGAAAAGCGCTGCGCCTGTGGAGCTTCCTACTCTGCCGACTACAATGAGGTCGCTCAGCTCTGCTACGAGCCGAGCGGGATCGCCAACCAGAAGCTGCGCGGCCTGGATGA
The DNA here is from genome assembly GCA_046759305.1 of Anaerolineales bacterium. Lineage (GTDB taxonomy): Bacteria > Chloroflexota > Anaerolineae > Anaerolineales > E44-bin32 > JADFRG01. The sequence continues at coordinate 40,710 of JBHIBY010000012.1, read as the reverse complement.
TCGCTATCGTACCTAATGCAGCGAGCCCTCCGATGATCGCCGCGCGATGTCGGGATTCGGACATCCATCGGGTCTCTATAGTGACAAACAAGGCACCGAGGCGCTCCACCAGGGTCATTCTCTCCGGCGCGACTTGAAGATCGTCGGAATCCAGAAATTCCAGCAGTTGGGTGGCCAATTGAGCGAATGCAGGGCGCTCCTCATTTGCAGCTATCCGCTCAAGACGGACCTTCAACTCGGCAAACTCTTTTGGCTCCAGGTCATGATCTAAGACCTCACCCAAGGCCTCCAGAGCTCGGTAAAGCTCTGCCCGCGAATCGACCGAGATAGGAGTGCGCACCCTCATGAAGAGAAGCACGGTTAGGAGAAATACTGCGTAAATGATGGGAGCTGCAGCAGGGTAGAAGTAGTCGTTGGACTGCGTGATGAATTTACCCACCTCGTCAATGAATAGGCCGACTCCAAGCCCGGCCAGAATTGCCGAGACGTCGTACACCCAACGGTTTGCATAGATCAACGGTAGGAGGGCGGCAATGAACAGTAACAACCCGCCCCAAAGCACGTGGGCGATGTGCAACTCGGCGTCGCCGAGCTGTGGATATCCGGTAAGTTCAAGAAATAACCTGGTAAGCGAGACGGATGCCGCAAAGCTCAGCATCGTGAGAACAAGGTAGCGTTCCACGCTGCCTCTGCGAACGGGTCGAAGTACGCGGCTGCCTAGAGGATTCATCGACGCCCTGCCCGCAGCCCAGGGTCACTCGAACACCCGCGACCGTTAGCTCCAACTGCTAATAGCATTCGGTCAACGCTCCTCCGGCGGTTTGAGACCGCGAAAGCTGAAATACAGCGCCAGGTCATACACGATCTTGAGGCCGCCGCCAACGAAGAACGGGAACCCGAAGCGGGCTACACTCAGCGCAGCCCCCGCGATGACCGGGCCTAATGCGTGAGCGGTCGTACGAGAAAGAGTGGTGACACCTGTGGCTGCGGTCCGCTCCTCCGGCTTGACTACCGCCACGATATATGAGCCGCGGGTAGGAACGTCCATCTGTGAAAGCAGATGTCGAGCAAGCAGCACCACACTGGTTGAGGTAAGCGTGGGCATCAGCGGGATCATCATCAGAAAAACATTCGATGGTAGATGTGAAAAGACCATTGTATTCAGCAATCCAATCCTATCTGCAATTCGGACGGCAAGCAGGTATGAGATCGATTTCATCACGTTGACACCGAAGAAGAGCGGACCGAGAAATTCGGCGCCAACGCCGAAGCGCAAACTGAACCAATAGGAAATCATGCTCTGTACCACAAACCCGCCTGCGAAGGAATCCACCGCGAACAGTCCAGCCAGCCGCAGGATTGGACCTCGGGAGTGGGTCAAAGTCACGACGCTCGCCCGGTCAGGAAGTAGTGCGAGCTCGACCTTCGACGACAGCCTACTGACGGCCAGGAGAGTGGCGATCCCCAGTGCCGCATAAAGCCAAAACATCAAGCGGTAGGTAGCCAGGAGATCGAATTGCGAGAAGCTGGCCGGGATGCCTGCGGCGAGGGCGCCTAGGGCTACCATGGCCGCGCCGACCGAGTTGTAAAGACCGAAAGCTTGGTTGCGACGCTTCTCGGAGGAAGCTTGGGGCAAAATGGCCGCTTCGACGGTTTCGAATGGCCCAACCTCCCCAGACGTGGGGCTAATCGTTCCGGTGAGCGCAGCAAGAACCAGGAGCCATGGAGTGCGTGCAATTGCGAAGACGATTCCACTGAGCGCCATCAAGGCCGAGCTCACCATCAATATCCTGCGACGGCCCAGCCGATCTGCACGAGATGTCACCACACCAGTGAGTAGCGCCGATCCAATCAATGTTGCGGAGAGAACAAGGCCCACCTCGATAGGTGTGAAGCCGAGCTCGTCGAGGTAGAGACCCAAGATGACGCTTAGATAGCCGTAGCCAAAATTGCGCGTGCCCTTTGAGGCGAGCAACAGCCATCCGTCACGCGTAAGTTGGGTCATTGAATTGAAAGGAAGGGAAATTGATACAAGAGGCGGACTTGCGCTTGCTGCCTCATTCTTGCCTGAGCTCTGCTCCCACTTCATCCGTGCGGAAGATGACTAGATCTCCGCCGGCATTGAGGCGAACGAGCCAGCCGGGCACGACGGCTTCGGCGCACATTTCGTTCGGTCCAGGGAGAGCCAGACAGCTATTCGGCCACTCCCGGAAATCGTATTCAATGACTTCCACGTCTTGTGGGAGCGCACCCGTCGCGTCTGCAGCAGCGCCAATCGCGGCCAGTACCGCAGGGGGGTAAGGCTCGTCCAATGCTGGGACTTCGACTGTGAGCGGGTCTCCAAGTAGGCCACTGAGCAACAACACGATTCCGCCATCCACGCCGGCGTAGACCACGATCAGCTGCCCCGTTGCCCAGATGTTGGGGCGGGCAGGCCAATCCACCGGCTCTCCGCCAACCATATATCCGCCGGCTCGAATAGTGTCGGATACCAATCGGCGTTCCACAACCGAGCCATACTCGTAGACCTGGACTGGAGCGCTTCCCACCAGCAGTCCTTGAGCGTCTGCGTCCAGAACCGGAGCGGACGGATTCGGCGCACTCGTGATGACCACTCCCGCCTCTGCAAGCGCGGTTTCTAGATCTGCCAAGGTTTCGATGGTCGGTCCTTCGGGCTGAGCCTGCGAGACGCAGGCCACGAGAAGCAAAGACATGAGGGCCGTTGACGTTGCCGGCCACAAATCGTATGCTCTGAGGATAGGACCGAACGCAGGAGCTCGCATTGGCCGAAGTTTACATTATCGACGCGGTCCGTACGCCCATCGGCATCGGAAAACCCGAGCTTGGGGAGCTTTACCCGATCGCTCCCATGGATCTAGCCGCTCAAACGTTGAGCGAACTGCTGGCGCGGGTCGGATTGGAACCCGAAGTCGTGGAAGATGTGATCCTCGGCTGCGTCTCACCCGTGGGGGATCAGGGAGCCAACATCGCCAGGCTGGCCGTGCTAAAAGCTGGCTTCCCCGTGACGGTTCCGGGTGTGCAGCTCAATCGAATGTGCGGATCGGGCCAGCAGGCGCTGCACTTCGCGGCCCAAGCTATCCTTGCTGGCGACGCCGATCTGGCGATCGCGGGAGGCATCGAGATGATGTCTCATCAACCGATTGGCGCGGATTGGCCAAGCGAATGGCCCGCCGACTTCCCATATCCCTTGGTGCATCAAGGCTTTAGCGCGGAGCTCATGGCGGAGAAATGGGATCTGAGCCGAGAGGCGCTGGATGATTTTGCTTTTCAGAGCCATGTTCGCGCTGGCGATGCCATCGCGCAGGGGACACAGAATGATCAGATCCTTCCGGTCCAGGTACCAGATAACGGAAGCATGCGGACGGTGGAAGTTGACCAAGGCGTTCGTATCCCACCTGATCGGGAGAAGATGCGCGCCCTGCTGCCGGCATTCAAGGAAGACGGCGTTGTCACGGCTGGAAACAGCAGCCAGATCAGCGACGGCGCGGCGGCGATTCTGCTCGCATCGGAATCAGCGATAAAGGCGCACAATCTGGCGCCGCTGGCGCGCATGGCAGCCCGCGTGGTCGTGGGTTCGGACCCGGTGCTGATGCTGGACGGCCCCATCCCGGCTACTCAGAAGGCATTGGAGCGGGTTGGGCTGACCATCTCTGAACTGGAGCGGATCGAGATCAATGAGGCCTTTGCCTCCGTGGTCCTGGCATGGCAGCGCGAAGTGGAGGCTGATTGGGCGATCGTCAATCCCGAAGGTGGCGCCATTGCGCACGGCCACCCGTTGGGCGCCACAGGCGCCATCCTCATGACTAAGTTAGCCCACGGGCTTCGCAATCGAGGCGGAGGATACGGGCTGCAGACGATGTGCATCGGCCATGGAATGGCAACCGCCACAGTCATCGAAGCCGCCGGGTAAGAACAAGCCGGATCGATTCTGGGGAAAGGCAATGGGCCGGGCCGCTCCTTCCGGGTAAGAAAAAGCCATATCGCTCCATCTGAATCGCGTGAACGGTAAGCCGGCTCACGCGATTTACGCGTATCCCAGTCTAAGTTAGCCTTGGAGGGATACGGGCCTAAACTTTGGTTTGAGGTGAACACAAAATGGCAAAGGCAATCTGGAACGGAGAGGTCCTGGCAGAGAGCGACGACACCATCGTGATGGAAGGGAACCACTACTTCCCGCCCGAGGCCATCAACCGCGAGCACTTCCGCAACAGTCAGGATCACACCGTCTGTTTCTGGAAGGGCGTTGCCAGCTATTACGACGTCGAGGTGAATGGAAAGATCAATCGTGGCGCGGCTTGGTACTACCCAGAGCCAAGTGAAGCCGCATCCATGATCAAGGACTACATCGCCTTTTGGCGCGGAGTGAAGGTAGAGAAGTAGGCGATCGCCCTCGGTGAGGGGCGATCGTTTGCACAAGGACTACATCGCCTTTTGCGCGGAGTGAAGGCAGAAAAGCAGACGATCCACAGGCGATCGTGAGGCTTTGGAGCGCCATTTGCCGGTTGGGAAATCCCACCCGAAACTTGACCAACTCCATGCGTACCCGTTAATCTCAATATCGAGAGGCCGATATAGCGTTGACAAAATCCAACACCATGGAAGCTGCAGAGCTGCGTACTCAGACCGAGGCCGACCTGGAATGGAAGTCGGGCATATGCGGTATCTGCCCGGCCGGATGTTGGGTAGAAGTCGGGCTTGACGAGGGAAAGCTGGTTGATATCAAACCCGAATCTGGCCACCCGCTGGGTATGATCTGCCGGCGCGGCCAACATGCTCCAGAGATCATCTACTCCGAGCATCGCCTAACGCATCCGATGAAGCGCGTAGGGCCCAAGGGTTCCCAGGAATTCGAGCGCATCAGCTGGGATGAAGCCTACGATCTCATCGTTGCGAACCTCAATGAAATCAAGGAACAGTCGGGGCCCGAAGCGATGGCTATCTACACCGGCCGCGGAGCCTTTGAGTTGTCGTTGAACGACATGTATCAACCCAAGGGCGTAGCTGTGTCATCAGCCTCCAACATCCTGTTCCCCTTTGGCTCACCCAACACGATGGGCGTCGGTGCGTTGTGCTATGTCTCGTTCGCCATGATTGCTCCACACGTCACGATGGGGCGCATGCTGGTCAACATGTTTACCGACATGGAGAATGCCGACGTCTTGGTGGTGTGGGGCGCCAATCTGGCTACGGATTCGCCGCCACTCGACATGCACCGCCTCGAAGCGGCAGCCGAGCGCGGCGCAGATATTGTGGTCATCGACCCCCGCCGAACGGACACTGCCATCCGAACCAACGCTCAGTGGATCCCGATCCGTCCCGGCACCGACGGAGCATTGGCACTCAGCATGATCGACGTGATGATCGACGAAGATCTGCACAACGAGGATTTCGCCGAGAACTGGAGCCTGGGCTTCGAGGAGCTGCAATCTTATGTGCAGCATTTTCGCCCGGAAGTTGCCGAGACCATCACGGGCGTCCCTGCGGAGACTATCCGGGACCTGACGCGTCGCATCTCCAATGCGGCCGGCGCTGCTCCGGTGATGTACACAGGGCTGGAGTATTCCAACAGCGGTATACAGGCCATTCGCGCGGTGTACACGCTATTCGCGCTTGCGGACCAGCTGGACGTGCCCGGCGGCATCGGGCTCGCCATGCTGAACACTCATTTCCCGATCAATCGCTCCACCAACCAAGAAAACCCCGAATTGGATCTGGCTGCCGCACGCGAAAAATTTCCTATCTACAGCAACTATCGTGGGGAGTCGCATGCCAGCGGGCTCGTGGATGCGGTGCTCAGCGGCGAGCCTTATCCAATCCGCGGCTTGATCATCCACGGCGCCTCCATTTTGACCTCCTGGCCACAGACGCCGATCTGGCGAGAGACGTTGTCTAAATTGGATTTCCTCGTGTGCATCGACCGACAACTTACCGCCGATGCTGCATACGCCGACGTCGTACTGCCGGCCACGACCATGTTTGAGATCGATTCTTATATGGTGTATGGACCTATCTTTCGCTTGCGAGAGAAGATGATCGAGCCGCTTGAGGAGGCGCGAAACGACTACCTGATCATGGCGGAGCTTGCGGAGAGGTTGGGATATGGACATCTCTACCCGCAGACAGAGGAAGAGATGATCCGTCTGGCCCTCGAGGGCTCCGGATATTCCCTCGAAGACGTGAGGGAAGCCGGCGGCTGGGTCAAGATCCCGAACCCGATGATGGAATATAAGAAATGGCAGAAGGGAGGTTTGCGCGAGGACGGCCAGCCCGGCTTTGACACCCCTTCCGGCAAATTCGAAATTTGGTCTACGGTGCTCGAGGACTACGGCTATGAGCCGCTTCCAAAATATGTCGAGCCGAAAGAGGGGCCCGTGGGCAGCCCTGAGCTTACGCAGGAGTTCCCGCTGGTTTTCAATTCAGGTGCCAGACCTCACACCGACTTCCGATCTCAGCACCACGGCATAACGGGCCTAGTGAAAGACAAGCCGGAACCCACCGTCGATCTCAATCTAGCCGACGCGAAGGAGCGAGGAATCCAGACGGGGGACTTAGTCGAGGTACGCACTCCGCGTGGCGCAGTTCCGTTCCGGGCACGCGTTACCGACGACATCCTCACGGGAGCGGTCGAGTGTAGCATGGGTGGCGGGACACCCGTAGGGCCCAAAGCTTGGCGGGAGTGGAATGTCAACGAGCTGACCGATATCGGCAACTACGATGACGTCACCGGCTTCCCGGTCTACAAATCTCTTCTGTGCGAGGTAGCAAAGATCGAGGAGGGAACCGAGGCGACACGGCAAGCCGCCTCAATGCGAAAACGGTCACGCCTTCCACAGGTTTCTAAACCGGCGAAAACGAGACCGCAGCCACGACATCGAATATATCTAGACAACAACGCCACCACACAAGTAGCAGACGCGGTGCGCGCCTCAATGCTCCCTTATCTCGAATCCGAGCATGGAAACCCTTCGAGCATTCACGCTTCCGGCCGCGACGCCAGGGAAGCGGTGGAGGCGGCGCGACGCCAAGTGGCCAAGCTCATCAACGCCGCTCCTCGAAGGATCATATTTACAGGTGGGGGATCGGAAGCTGACAATCTGGCTCTTAAAGGGGTCAGCTTCGCAAACCGTGATCGTGGCAATCACATCATCACCACTACAGTTGAGCACCCTGCCATTCTTAGCACAAGCAAGTTCCTGGAAGATTTCGGTTTCGAGGTTACCTACTTGGAGGTTGACCAGGACGGCTGGTTGGAACCCGATGAATTGCGCGCGGCGATCAGGGACGACACAATTCTTGTCTCCATCATGATGGCAAACAACGAGGTTGGAACGATCATGCCAATCAAAGAACTGTGTCTCATCGCACACGAAAGAGGAGCTCTGTTCCATACGGATGCGGTGCAGGCTGCGGGGAAGATCAAGGTAGATGTGAAGGACCTGGGTGTCGACCTACTGAGCCTTTCAGGTCACAAACTACAGGGGCCAAAGGGCGTAGGCGCACTTTATGTCAAGAAAGGCGTGGAGCTAGAGCCGCTAATCCATGGGGGAGATCAGGAAGCAGGTATTCGAGCTGGCACGGAAAATGTGCCGGCGATAGTCGGCTTGGGCAAGGCGGCAGAATTGGCCCATGGCGGCGTTCGGAAGGCGGACGAGATCGGCGCATTGCGAGATCGGCTGGAGATGGCCGTTATAGAGCTGGTACCTGAAGCGGAATTAAACGGGCATGCGAACAATCGGCTGCCTAATACTCTGAACATGACATTACCCGAACTGCGCGGGGAGTCCTTGGTGGTGGCCATGGACCAGCATGGGATTTCCTTGTCTTCAGGCTCGGCCTGCAAATCGGGTTCCCCCGACCCAACGCATGTTCTCATGGCAATGGGCCGAACCGAAGTACAGGCGCATTGCGCGGTTCGTTTCTCCCTGTCGCCCGACACTACCGAGCAAGATGTCGAAGATACCGCGGCGGCACTAGCGAAGGTGTTGGAAGAGATGGAGACGACCGTGCGCTTCCTACCCTGCAAGTAGAAATGCGGAAGTGTTCGAGGAGATCGAGTATCCGCGCGTTTCTTGCCATATGTAAGTAGAACTGAGGCATGCGCTCGCGCGGTCGGTTGTCGTCCTCAGTCAGCTACTGTTCGGACGCCAGTAATACAAACTGTCAGACCACTAAGCATTGCACGCTGAACAGCTGATCGCCGTCGGTCCACACGTCTCGCACATGAAAGCCCCCGGCTACTGCTAAGCGTTCAAATTCCCCAACCGTGTATTTATGAGAAACCTCGGTCAGGATTCCTTCCTCGCGCCTGAAGGAGAACTCGGCATCGCCCACGCTCACCCTCTGGTCTTTGAGGCTCACGAGATACATCTCGATTCTGCCGAGCGCTTCGTTATAAATAGCTTGGTGGCGGTATTGGTCCAGCTGAAAGTCGGCTCCGAATTCTCGATTGAGGTGCTCCAGCATGTTTAGATTAAAGGCCGCCGTTACCCCTTTCGCATCGTTGTAAGCGAGGTTTAAGATGTGCGCATCTTTCTTGAGATCCACGCCGATTAGCAATCCCCCGCCCTCCCCGACCAACTCGGCCACCCTTTTGAGAAAAGCTTCCGCTTCGTGTGGGTAGAAATTGCCAATGGTCGATCCAGGGAAGAGCGCCGCTTTACGTGATCCCCCGATCGCAGGGAACTCGAGCTCGCGGGTATAGTCGGCCCATATTGGGAGCACATTCAATCCAGGATAAGCCGCGGCGACTGCGGTCGCCGATTCGGTGAGCTTTTCCTGTGAGATGTCGATGGGGACATATGCGGCCGGGTCCGGAAGATGGTCAAGCAGGATCCGTGTTTTCTGGCTGTTCCCACTGCCAAATTCAATCAGAATAACGTCTGATCCGAGGTGACCTTTGATTTCATCGATCCAGTCTGTATAGATTTCGGTTTCGGTGCGAGTGAGATAGTACTCGTCAAGCTTTGTGATTTGCTCGAACAGCTCAGACCCCACCTCATCGTAAAACAACTTCGACGGCAGCGATTTCTCGGGCTTGCGAAGCCCATCGAGCAGCTCGCGTCGGATGCCGTCGTTGTCCGGCGCGTATCCATGCAACACGGTCAAGTTCTCAGCTTGCGCTTCGCTCAAGGGTTACGCTCCCAGCTCAATGTATTGCGGCCATTCCGGAAATGGCTCTCTCAATTGAAAACCCCCCAACCTCGTTAAAGTAGCGCGCGCGGGTTCGTACCGAAGTAGGGGTAATTACGGAGCAATCCATGGTGGCCATCACCTCCCATTCTAGCAGCATGCCCGGGTAGGGATCGGTGTGAGAGAACGCTTCGACAAAAGCCGGTCGAAGGTATGTCTGGAGGAGGCGCTGAAGATCCGTTTAGACGGCTTGGGCTTCGGATCGCTAGTCGGAGAGGCGGCATCTAGAGCCCCAATTGGGGAGAAGAATAGAGGCAGGTCGCCACAGCTGGGCGCTTATTAGTCAGCCGCTGGACGCAGCCAGATCATAGCCTCGCGAAAGGAAGGCTTTGGTCAATTCCGCCACCAGGGCAGGGACCAGAAGCAAGGGGAGGATGATCGCCCACTCATTGGCACCGAGCGGGACGGTATCAAAAATCGGTTGCAGGAACGGAATATATATGACCGCTAGCAATAGCAAAGCGGATGTGGCAACTGCATACAACATCGCTCGGTTCGTGAAGATTCCGATCTTCAACAGCGGGTAGCGATCTGAGCGGGAGGTAAATGCACGCAGAAGCTCTGAGAAGGAGATCGTTGCGAACGCCATGGTCCTGGCCGAATCTGGGAAGAACTTAAGCCCGATGAAGTAGGCGCTTAGGGTAACCACGGCGATAGCAATCGTCTGAATGCCGATGCGCGACCACATCTCGCGATTAATGATGGCCTCGCTCACCGGGCGCGGAGGGCTATCCATGATATCGGGTTCCCCCTTCTCCAATCCAAGAGCTAGCGCCGGCGCCCCATCGGTTACCAGGTTTAGCCACAGCAGCTGGATGGCGGTTAGGGGTGAAGGCAGTCCGGCCATGATTGCGGTCAGGATGGTCAGGATCTCGGCCCCATTGCAGGACAGCAGGTAGAAGACGAACTTGCGGATGTTGGAGTAAATCACTCGGCCCTGGTCGATGGCCGCCACGATGCTTGCGTAGTTGTCGTCGGTCAGCACCATATCGGCCGTCTCTTTTGCCACATCGGTTCCCGTAATTCCCATGGCCACCCCGATATCGGCCCTCTTGAGCGCGGGCGCGTCGTTTACTCCGTCACCCGTCATGGCAACTACCTGGTTGGCATCCTTCAGCGCATTAACGATCCGTACTTTGTGTTCTGGAGTAACCCGCGCAAAAACATCGGTCTGCTTCGCCTCCCGCACGAGCTGCTCCGCATCCATGTCCTCAAGCGCTCGTCCTGTTAGTACCTGGTGTCCCTCCTGCATCAAGCCGATATCTTCCGCGATCGCCTGCGCCGTATCCGGGTAGTCACCGGTGATCATGACCGTGCGCACGCCTGCCGTGCGCGCCAGTTCAATTGCTGGCGGAACCTCGGGTCGCGCGGGATCGATCATGCCGATGAGTCCAACGAATATCAAGTCTTTCTCAACCGCCTCAGGGGTGGCCTGGTCTGGCACATCCTTTTCAACTCTGTAGGCTACCGCAATCACTCGCAGCGCGTCGCGCGCCATGGCCTCGTTGGCTTCGGAGATCCGTTGCCGCGCGGCCTCATCCATAGGCTTGCTCTCGTCCCCGATCGTTTGATAGTGAGTGCACAGATCGAGTACGACATCCGGCGCACCCTTTGTGGCGGCCACTTCCCACTCGAGCAGGCTGCCATCGTAAAAGGGGCTCGCGTCCTCGGGCTTGGGTTTCAACACTTTGTGCACAGTGGTCATCCGCTTCCGGCTTGAGTCAAAGGGAATCTCATCGATGCGCGGGTAGGATTGTTCCAACTCGTCTCGCCGTGCGCCGGCGCGGTTCGCGGCCACGATGAGCGCCACCTCGGTCGGATCTCCGACCACCCGGTAGGAGCCATCATCCGCGGCTTCGAACTCAGCGTCGTTATCCAACACAGCCACCCATAGCGCGGTGGTGGCAGCGGGATAATCGGCAAGATCGACACGGGAGCCGCCGATGCGAAAAATCCCGTCGATTGGGGTTGCTCCGTTTCCTGAATCCTCGGAGGGGGCTTGGATCTCGAAAGCAGTCTCATCCACCCACATGCGGGTGGCGGTCATTATGTTCTGCGTGAGGGTGCCGGTCTTATCGGAACAAATCACGGTTGTGGATCCCAGCGTTTCAACCGACGAGAGCCTGCGCACCAACGCGTTTCGCTGGATCATTTCGCGCATACCCAGTGCAAGCGTCACCGTGACCACCGCAGGCAAGCCCTCCGGTACTGCGGCCACCGCTAAACTGACCGCCACAAGGAAGATTTCGAGCGGTTCAATTCCGCGCGCCCATCCCATTAGAAAAACTACACCGCTGACCGACAGGGCGGCCCAGCCCAGAACCTTCCCAAGTTGATCCAATCGTCGTTGTAGCGGGGTGGCCTCCATCTCAACCGACTGAAGCATCTCGGCGATGCGCCCAATTTGAGTCTCCATCCCGGTAGCCACGATCAGTCCCCGGCCCCTGCCGTAGGAAACCAAAGTTCCACTGAAGGCCATGTTGTGCCGCTCACCGAGGTGCGTATCGGGTCCCAGTACCAGACCGGCGTCCTTATCCACTGAGACCGATTCACCTGTCAGCGCGGCCTCTTCAATTCTCAGGTTTGCGGATTCCACAAGCCGCATGTCCGCGGGGACGTAGTTGCCGGCTTCTAAGAGCACCAGGTCCCCGGGAACGAGCTCCCGCGCAGGGAGGGTCTCACGGTGCCCATCCCGCACGGCTTGCGCCTCCGGCGCGGCCAATTTCTGCAGGGCAGCCATGGCTTCCTCCGCACGTCGCTCCTGCACCACACCCAGGGCCGCGTTAAGCAGCACGATTGCGGTGATAGCAACCGCCTCTACAAACTCGCCAACGACCGCAGAGACTAATGCGGCCAGGATGAGGATGATGACCAGGAAGCTGCTGAATTGCTCAAGCAGTTTCTTCCAGAAGGGGGGCTTTGGCGCGGCAGTCAGTTCGTTGGGGCCGACGCTCGCTAATCGGTTTTTGGCAAGGCCTGCATCCAGTCCGCTCGTCGAAGAAGTCTTGAGCTGTTCAACCACCTTGCTCTGTTCGAGCGCGTACCAGGCGCGGTCGCCGTCAGGGTTTGTCTCTTCAAGCGCGATCTGAGTGCCTTCCGTCACAATCGGCGCGCATTATACCGTGCAGGTCTCCGCCACACCCGCAATACACCTCACACTCGTTGCAGCGCCCTCTTCCTGGTTGAATCAAAGAGCCGCCTCTGTGGGCAGCTCTGGTGTTGCACTCAGCCTGGAACTAGAAACTAAGCATCAGATCCAGGTAATCCACCATGTGGCGGGTGATCAAGAAGCGTTCCCGAACTCGTTCCCGGGCATTGGCCCCGATCTCATCCGCCAGGGTCTCATCCTCAAGCAGCCGCACCACGATTTCGGCGACGCCATCCAGATCGTAAGGATCGACAAGGTACCCCGATTCACCATCGACGATCTGCGTCGGGATTCCGCCGACGTTCGAGGCCACCACTGGTCTACCCTTCCACATCGCCTCAGTGATCACAAGCCCAAAGCCTTCCCGTGTCGACTTCTGTAAAACCACTGTGGCGCTGCTCTGTAGCGCATTGACAAGGTACGGATCGTCACCGCGTACGAAGATCACATCGCCTGTTTCCAAGTGGGACGCAGCGACCTCTCCCATATGCTCATAGATCCGAACACCTTCCGGATCGTCGGAGGCCATGTTGTAGCAGAAGATGAGGCGGACATCTGCCTGCTTGCGAACCCGCTCCCACACCGCAAGCACTCCCTCCGGATCCTTCCAGGGATCGAAGCGCGAGACCTGCGTGATAAAGGGCTTGTCAGTCGGTACACCATAGCGGGCCAAGATGTCCTGAATCTCTTCAAGCGGGAGATACATGTTCTTGGCTGAAATCGGGTCGATCGAGGGGGAGATGATTTGCTGTGGGAGGTCCAGGTCTGGGCGCTTGTAGATCTCGGAGGACACAATCATACGGGCGTATTGTCGAATATACGGTTCCATGAACTCCCAGGCCTGGGGATTGGGATCGGTAATATCAATATGACAACGCCACACCCAGGGCCGGCCGTTCTCCACGTACTCCACCAATCCCGCCGGCTGAGGGTCGTGGATGATGACGAAGTCGTGATCGAGGTCCACAAAACGGGCGAACCGCCGGTTTATGAACCGATACAGTTCGAATTCATCCTCGGTGAAGCTCAGATCCCTGTCGCCCTGCAACGTGTTGTGAAACTTCTTGGTGACTTCGAAGAACTCCGGGGTCCCGTGGAGCACGCGCCAGTCGGTGCGCAACCCGGCGTCGTTCATCAGCAGCACGAAGTTGTCTAGGATTTCAGCTACTCCACCGCCCTGACTAGTGGCATTGACGTGCACCATACGCACGTCGCTGAGCCTGGCCGCCTTTTCATAGATTTCGTCTAGAATGGTGTCAGCAACCACGCCGCTGTAATCGGCGAGTTGCTTGATTTGAGGCGTAGCGAGACGTCCCGTCGTCATTCAGGTCCTCCACGGAAGCTGGTAGCTGCAGTGATGTCTATTCTTCAATGTAATACTGATTGGGGGAAGCCCCGACCTACAGCGGCCTTTCAATCGAAGCTGAACAGCGCGGATTATGCCACAGTTTTGGCTTCCTATCCGCACCTGAATACTTAAAATGCATCGGCCTCTGAGCATGCTCAGAGGCCGTTAGCGACTCCTTCGTTGTTGTTCAGGAGACGCGGGTGTCACCCGGCTCGGGATTGAGCTCTTTCATTTTGCCACTGGCCATGAAGATCACTCGCTCTGCGATGTTCGTCACGCGATCTCCGATGCGCTCCAGATTGTGTCCTGCAAAGAGTAGGTACAGACCACGGGTTGTTGATTTCTCGTCCTCAAGCATTGTCTGCAGTAATTCATGCGTAAGCGCCTGGTAGCCGTCATCAATCTTATCGTCCATAAGCGCCACGTTGTAGGCTCGCTCGTAATCAGCCTCCGCGTAAACGTCCATTACCTGACGCAGCATGTCCTGGGTGCGCGCCGCCATCCGTTCAAGGCTCTCTGGAAGACGTTCGTATTTCTCGTCTCCCATTAACCGCACGGTCTTTGCGATTCCAGCGGCGTGATCTCCCATGCGTTCCAAGTCCACCACGCTGTTCAAGGCCGCGATGACCGCGCGCAGGTCGCTGGCAGCCGGCTGCTGCGTAGCGATGACCGACTCGCAAGCCTTCTCGATCTCGAAGCGCATTTCGTTGAGCTCTGCATCGCCCTCTATGATGTTCTCAGATAATTCCTGATCCATGTCCCTGAGCGCGCGCATAGCTGCTTCTATTGTTGCGGCGACCCTCTCTCCGAGCGTCAGCATGCTCTCCCTGATCGCCTTCAGTTCGCGATCAAGTTCCGCGCGGGACTGGACTGTAAAATCAGTCAAGGTACGGACTCCAGCTCGCTTCCGGCCAGCAGCTCATCCGCGTAATAATCAGGCAGGTCTGAATCGCGAATCGCCCGGGCAGCGGATTCAATATCGTATCCCACTCGCCTAAACTCGACCTCACCCGATTCCAGAATCACATAGCCCGCGCGTGGATCGCCGTCTTTGGGCCTCCCCACGCTGCCCGTATTCACGAACAAGGTATCTGCCACGCGTTTTTGATAGGGAATGTGGGTGTGCCCAAACAGCATGATGTCACAATCCGCCACTTTGGCGATGCGTTCAAAGGTAACGGTAGGACGCTCTTCAGGCAAATATTCGTGCAGACTGCGGGGGCTACCGTGTACCAGCAGCACGTCCCGATCCCGGTCGTTCAGCCTAAATTCCTTCGGTAGTGATTGGAGGAATGCCTTGTTCTCCTGCGAGGTCTGTCCTCGACTCCACCAGATTGATAGCTCTCCCAGGCGCTCCAGCTTCGGGCTGTTGTACTTGCATCCGCAACTATCCAATTCGAATCCAACGCCGTTGTCGTAATTGCCCATCACCGTCAGGACCTCTTTTTCCCGGATGAACTCGATCGCTTCATTCGGGCTGGCCCCATAGCCCACTAAATCTCCCAGGCAGTAAACCTCATCTGGATCTTGTTCCTGGATATCGTCCCAGACCGCTTCGAGTGCCTGAACATTGGCGTGGATGTCGGAAATGATAGCAACCTTCATTCAAGCACTCCCCGCTCATCCGAATCGCCCGGAGCCGTAGGCTTCGATGTGATGCTCACGTCTCCGTCAGGAGATGGCCTGATTGCTGCCATGTCTGCCAAGCTTACTACCCGGTCACTCGAATCAACAAGCCGCTGTTCCATGATGATGATGTTCGTCACCAGACCACATTCAAAACGGGATCATACAGGCTGCCGTTCGTGGCAAGCACTCCACGGTGTTGATCAATTGTGCCCTTTCGCGCACAGCCTCGAGTGCGAATTCTGCCTCTTGCTGGTATAAGTTGTCGGTCATCCATAGGATTGTACTTATGCATCTCCGCTGCTTGATTCTGCCTCTGATCTTGTCTGCCGCAGCCTGCAATCTCCCTCGCTCAATTGCGCCGGTGGGGATTGCTACTCCGACCGCTGCTCCCACCGAAACGACCGTTCCGACGCCGGTGCCGACTCCAACCCCTACCGTCCCACCACCGACCCCCACCCCGATATTCGTCCCAGAGCTGCCCGACCCCCTCGGGTATGAGTGGACCCTTGTAGCGGACGGGTTCCAGAAACCCTTGGCACTTGCCCACACCGGTGATAGGCGGTTGTTCGTGGTCGAGCAGCGCGGAGTCATCTGGGTTCTAGAGGATGGGGCAGTCGATCCGATTCCTTTTCTAGATATTCGCGACCGGGTCAACAGTATCGCATTTGAACAGGGCTTACTGGGGTTGGCCTTCGATCCCGAGTTTTCTCGTAGCGGGCATTTCTATGTTAACTACACGGATGCGAGTGGGGACACTGAGATCTCTCGCTTCACGGCTACGCTGGAAGAGGCGCAGGTCAACGCTGCCAGTGAAGCGCTCGTAATGCGGATCGATCAGCCCTTCTCCAATCACAACGGGGGTGATCTTCATTTCGGACTCGATGGCTTCCTCTACATCGCCACCGGCGACGGTGGATCAGCAAACGATCCGCACGGCAATGGTCAGAACCCCGATACTTTGCTCGGTAAGCTACTTCGTATCAGGGTTGGGGAGGCCGAGCCGTACGCTATTCCCGGTGACAACCCGTTCGCCACGGGAGGCGGCCGCGCAGAGATTTGGGCATACGGACTTCGGAATCCCTGGCGCTTCAGCTTCGATTCCACGACCGGGGACCTGTACATCGGCGACGTTGGCCAGAACTCTTGGGAGGAAATCGATTTTCTCGAAGCGGGTGCTGCTGGAGGCGCCAATTTCGGCTGGAATCACCGCGAGGGAATGCATCCCTCTGCCAGCCAGCGCACCGAAGGGTTAGTGGATCCCGTCGCTGAGTATGCAAATGCAGGCGAAGAGTGTTCAGTAAGCGGGGGCGTGGTCGTGCGCGATCCAGCGCTTCCCGAATGGCAGGGAGTGTATCTTTATGGCGACTTCTGTTCTGGAGCAGTGTGGGGTCTACTGCGCGATGCCGGCGGTCAATGGCAGAACTTGAAGCTCTTTGACACACCATTCAGCATCAGCTCGTTTGGCACTGATGCGAAAGGGTCCGTGTATCTAATCGATCATGGCGGGAGGATCTACCGCCTCGAGTCAAGCTCGTAGGTCGCCGACTGCGGCACAATCCACGACTCATATGACCTCACGCAGGATTTGGCGAAAGCACTGCGCGCCCTCAGCCGAACACCTTAGTGGATCGGCCCGCCGGTGAAGAAGGTTCAGATCAGATGAAGTCGCGCAGGATTTGGCGAAAGCACTACGCGCTCCCCGCCGAACACACTGGTGGATCGGCCCACTACCAGCTGGCAGGCATCGCGGTGGTTTTCGTTGGATGGGTACCCACACTGGTACCGGCCGCGTTCGGGGTCACGCTTCTGGATGCGCTCGAGGGCGTCCTGCGTCCAGCGGTCGGGAAGCCTGCTCGCAGGATTGGCGTCCGCCAGTTGATTGTCAGCACCGCCTTCGTGCTGGTGATGGTGCTTGCGTACTTGCTCTAGCAATTGACATTAGAACGTTTGTTCTATATAATCGAAATACCGTGGCCTCAAGGCGCCGGAGGGTTCTCCCCTCCACGCACCCCGAACTCGCTCCTCACAACGGACCTCATCCGGATTCCCGCGGGTCCTCTCAAGATCCGGACACCCTTGCAGTGGAGCAAGGGCCGCCAGGCTATCGTGCCCATCCGGGCGAGGAGCCACGCAAAGCAGGCGAGGCCTCGCTGGAGTATCAGCCCAACTTATTGTTTCGACTCAGCTCCGAGCTGTCCGCTCGACTACTGATAGCCGCGTTCGCTCGCCGCTGGGCCCCGGAAGCATTGGCGGAGTGGTTGCTCGCACGCGGGCTAGACCAAGAGCCGGATCGGATCCGGGCCGAAAGGGCAGTTGGGATTCTTACTCCACGTGAGCGGGATGTGACGCGCCTGACATCCCAGGGAAAGACCAATCATGAAATCGCCTACGAATTGGGTATCGCCCGCGAGACGGTGAAATCTCACATCCGCAGCACGCTCGCCAAGCTTGGCCTGCGTAGCAAGTCTGAGCTCCGGCTGCTGGTCCAGACGCTCGATCCTGGGCTTGTCCAGACGCTCCATCCCGGGCCCATCGAAGGGGCAGGTCCTGGCACAGGTAGCTCCGATCTCGGGCGCTAGTCTCCCAGCTCATCACCAACTCGTCCACGGACCTCGTCCAATCGGTTGACCGGCTCGAGCGAGTCCGGGTACCCTCGATGCACGTAGAGCTTCTCGGAGGGATCATGGAATATCGACTGCTGGGTCGCACCGGTGTGCGCGTTTCACCGCTTTGTCTGGGAACGATGAACCTAGGCGGTCCGACCCCGGAATCAGAGGCCGTCCGCATGATTCATCGCGCTCTGGAGGTCGGCATCAACTTTCTTGACTCAGCAAATGCCTACAATCGGGGAAACAGCGAGCGGGTGGTGGGCAAAGCCCTTGCGGATGGGAAGCGGCAGCAGGTGATTCTGGCCACCAAAGCTCACTTCCCTCAGTCGGACGACCCTAACGACCGCGGCAACTCTCGACGTCATCTTCTTCAAGCAGCTGAGGATTCTCTTCGTCGGTTGGGAACGGATTGGATCGACCTGTATCAGATCCATCGCCCGGTCTTCGATGTGCCTCAGGATGAGACGTTGCGGGCACTAGATGATCTGGTGCGAGGCGGGAAGGTCCGCTACATCGGTTGCTCCACATTTCCTGCCTGGATGGTCATGGAAGCCATTGCTGTCAGCGAGCGATATGGTCTTGAGCGCTATGCGACGGAGCAGCCGCCTTATAACTTGCTCGACCGGCGGATCGAGAACGAGTTGATACCGCTGGCTCAGCGGTATGACCTGGGAATACTGCCGTGGTCGCCTCTGGCGATCGGGATGCTGGCTGGGCGCTACAGCGACGCGGACCTTATGCCGGAGGGTTCTCGCGCGGCAAAGATTGGAGCCTGGGCGGCCAGGCGCGTCACGGCCGCCGGCATAGCGGCTGGCCAGCGAGTCGCCGAAGTCGCAGGTGCAAATGGGATGACCTCTTCTCAGTTGGCATTGCTCTGGGTCAAGGATCAACCCGCTGTTACCTCCCCCATTATTGGACCGCGTACCGAGGCGCACCTCGAAGACGCACTGGCTGTGCTTGAAATGACGCTCGATCCTGAGATCGCTGCACTGCTGGACGAGATTGTGCCTCCGGGCAGTGCGGTTTCCGACTTCCACAACACCAGCCATTGGATGAAGATGAGAGTGGCTGGCACAGAACCGTTGGAATCCCTGGAGGAAATGTCCGGGCGCTTGTAGTCGGCCGAAGCGACTCGCTACAAACCTTGTCATTACCCCGCCGGGATTGGGCGTTGGAGTGATTGGAGGATGGACCGGCTTGCCAAGTTCCGAAAACATTCACCGACGAAAAAACCGGTCGGTGTTTGGCGACCGACCTCTGATTTCTAGAGGTTGAGAAGTCTAGCTCTCTTCCAGAACCATTAACCCTTCACCGTTTTCAGCGTAGCCGTAGATGCCTTGCGGCACATGATTGTCAACCCGCAGTTGGCCCGAATCCATTGCTTCCCACATCAACTGAAAAGGCTGCTTTCCGGGTACCCACTTCTCAGCGATGATCACACCGTGTCCCGGAAGCACGGTGAAGGCGAGCTGACGCGGGTCGTCCGGATTCAGCAACGATTCGGCTCGTGAAAAAGCCCCTTTGATTCCCTCTGCCTGTGCTGAAGTCGCGCAGGATACGGGGTAGTGATAGTAAGGGGGGTCTAGCGGCGCGTACTCTACCAGCTCCGGATCGTAGCCGCTGATTCCTCTGTGGCCATGCAGCTTCGAACGAACGACCGGCGCCTCGTGCCCGTCGAGTTCCACGCTCGGAAGCAGGCTATCCATGTCTTTCAACTCCACCGCTTCGGAAGAAGGTGGGTCGTTCTGCTTGCCTTCCACTTCCCTCACTAGAGCTCCTAATCCGTCGTCTCGAACGCCCACTATCAAGGCAAGGTCCTCGTCCTTGAGGTCGTCCTTCTCGACTGGCCGGGCGCTGCCCGTAACGGTGGAGATCAGCACGTCAAGTTCGGGATCCCAGGTGGCAAAGCATCCCTCGCTGTATTGATTGGCCACTCCCTGAGAGACCGCTGGTACCTGAACCAGATCGGAGATTCGCACCATCTCAGTGAAAAATTCTCGGCGGCCAAGTGCGGGTCCAGCCTCAAGCATCCCTTTTCGGCCTGCTGATTTAGTCCAGTCGGCATGAGGAAGTGATTCGCCCACGACTTGGTGGTGTGTCACCTCTTCAGTGCTCATCACGGTCGCAATGCGCATCACCAGATCCTGATAGCTTGCATCATCGGTCAGCTTGATCTTAGGATGCGCTCCCACCAAATCAAAGTAATGAGCCCACAGGGGTTTTCCATCGCTTACGAGCAAAATGACCTTGATGCTCTTAGCGTGGGCTTGCACCAGACGCTCAAGAGCCATGATCGGGCCTCCACGGCGACCCTGTTCAGCCAGCACGCGACTGGAATCCGGAGCAAGCCAAGGAAACTCGAAATCTGCCGGGTCCGGTGACTCGCGATCTAACGCGCTTCTGAAGTGCTCAAGAGCGCCCTCATATTCCTCCAGAGTCATATCTACTAACGTAAACAGCTCGGGGTCGTTTTCAAGTCCAAATCGCCGACGCGCGGTGAAAAACAGCGCCTGCCTCCACGGAACCGGCTCGCCGTAGCGAGCCGTGGCAAACAGTACATCGATGTGGCCATCGGGCACGGAAGGCGCCTCGTGTCCCAAGGCAGTGAATTGACCAAGGAGCCGCTCAGCGAACTCATCCATCGCAGCGCTTGGCTCATTCGCCACATAGCCCACCCTGAGTTGTTTAAGCCAGGCGTGCGTCGGCTTGGTCGTGATCGAGCTTGGGCTTGTTGCGATCCGCTCGAGGGTTGAACTCATGCAGTGATCCTCCTACTCGCTACCCCGCCAGCACTCTTTTGAACACCCGCCGACGGTATGGGGTGCGGTCTTAGCTCGATATTCGTGTGAGTTGCCGGCGATTGTACTCTTGGGCGTTCTGCCAGCGCCGGCCGCGGATTGTAACACCCTGAGTGTGCGTCTACAATCGAGGCTGAGATGCTCTACGGTTGGATGCGTGCGGTCTTCTCCGCCCTGGTTAAGTTGCTCGCCAAACCAACGAGCGAAGGGTTGGAAAATCTTCCCGAGTCGGGTGCCTACCTCATTGTGGGCAACCATATGAGCATGGCAGATATACCGCTTGGATTCATGTTCCTTGGCAACCCAAACATCAGGGGATGGGCCGCGGCGAAATGGAGCGGCCATCCGCTTCTTGCGCCGGTGGTCCACATAGGGGGTGGAGTTTTCATACGGCGCGGAGAGGTCGACCGCGCCGCGCTGCAGGAGGCCATCGACTGGCTGAAATCGGGCAGACCATTTGCGCTCTCTCCGGAGGGTACCCGTAGTAAAAAGGGTGCATTACTGCGCGCCAAAACCGGTGCGGCTTACCTTGCAGCCGAAGCTGATGTGCCGGTTGTACCCATGGGCATTACTGGGACGGAGCATGCCTTCCGAACGTTGTTCCTCAAACTGCGTCGTCCTAAGCTAACGCTCCGAATTGGTAAGCCCTTTAGGCTGCCACCGCTCGAGGAAAACAATCGAACACAATCATTACGTAGAAACACCGATGAAATCATGTGCCGCATCGCGGCTCTGCTCCCGCAGCGGTATTGGGGTTTTTACGCAGACTACCCCCGGATCCAGGAGCTGCTCGCGCAGGATAACGGGGCTTCTGCTGGTAATCTAGAGTAGCGATGAGAGCACTGAGAACCCCAGACGAGCGATTTGCGAATCTACCGGGATTTCCGTATCCACCGAAATACCTGGAAATCGGCGGGCTCCGGATTCACTACGTCGACGAAGGGGAGGGCGAGGTCGTGCTGTGCTTGCACGGCGAGCCCTCATGGTCTTACCTCTATCGCAAAATGATCCCGCTACTGACCCCGCATTACCGGGCTATCGCAATGGATTTTCCTGGCTTTGGGCGGTCGGATAAGCCATCAGAGAAGGAAGACTATACCTTTGCCTTGCATCGGGACACCTTGATCGGCTTCATTGAGGCCCTGGATCTACAGGGCATCAATATGGTCGTACAGAATTGGGGTGGGTTGATCGGCCTTCCCGTGGCCAGTGGGATGCCAGAGCGCATTGCGCGCCTGGTAATAATGAACACCGGACTGCCGGATGGAACCGGTCGCTTGCCGGATGCCTACCATCGATGGCGCGAATTCGCGGAACGCGTGAGCAATATGCCGATCAAACGCGTGATCAAAGGAGGGTTGGGAAAGCCGGATCAGATATCCCCTGAGGAATTAGCCGCCTACGAAGCGCCTTTTCCTGATGTCACTTATAAGGCTGGCGCTATGGTCTGGCCTTCGTTGGTACCGTTGAAGCCTGAGGATCCCGGTGCAGCTGAAATGCATGCGGCGCGTGAAGTGTTATCGACCTGGAAAAAGCCCGTGCTGGTGATGTTCTCTGATTCGGATCCGGTGACGCGTGGCGGTCACATCTTCTTCCGTCAGCTCATGCCAGCCGCTCGAGAGCAGCCGCGCGTCACGATTCGAGGTGCAGGTCACTTCTTGCAAGAAGACTCTGGAGAAGAGATCGCTGAGCAAATCCTTGGATTCTTCGACCGAACCCCGTTGTCCTAAGCCACCCAATATCTAAAGTTCCCTTAGCCTAGCCGCTTCCAGAGATTCTTGCCGCGGTCTTAGCTGCTCTCGACCCCCCAGATCTCAATCACTCCCCCAGCCGGTAGCCAGAGTATCTTGCTGCCGTCTGGTGTAAAGGCGAACTCAACCGCGGGCTGACTTTCAAGCTGCCCCAGTTGCGTGCCATCGCTCAGCGACCAGATTGTCCCGTCCTCACCAAGGATCACGGAACCGTTAGTAATAACGCGCATCGATGGATCGAGGCCATCGAAGGTAGCAATAAGCTCACCACCATCAAGATCCCAAATCTGCCCGTTCGAAGCCACCAAGCGCGATCCATCCGGTGAGAAATCCAGCGCCCCTAGGGTGCCGGCTGAGCTTTCCAACGCGGCCAGCAGTGAATTGGTGTGAAGATCCCACAACTCCACTTCGCCACGGCGCGGGATGGCCAGCATATCTCCACTGGGCGATATCCGCGGAGCGGCAGGTATTGGATAACGATCCAGCTCGAAGAGCGGACCATGGGGCGAAAGCGAATGGAGCTGGAGTCTATTTTGGCCACCGAAGAGCTGTAGATTAGCCAGAAGGTGGCCCTCGGGTCCCAAGCTAAGGTACTCAGGACTTGAATACCCTCCCAAATCATAGGCCTCGACCGGGAGACCAAGCGCCGTATCGATAGCCGTAAGGCTGTCTTCGGGTTGCAGGAGCAACAGCAATGTCTCGCTGCTGTATTCCAACCATTCCGGAAATCCTGTCCTCTCCAGGATTAGTTCGGTGACACCAGTCTCCAGATCGATAATCTGGACTTCCCCCAGAGCGTTGGGAACGGCCAGCCTGTCGCCGTTTGGGCTTTGCGTCATCCGCTCAAGTGCGTCCGGATCGGACTTGGCCAGAAATTGCCCGTCCGTGGCGCGCCATACGCGCACTACGCCATCCGGAGTCAGCGATGCCAGAAGCTGTTGATTGCCGCTGATTTCAAACGAAGGAATTAACTGCGGGCGTTGCTCAATGTAGTCTGAGGCAAACAATCCCAAGAGATCGGACAGCCGGATAAGTTGTTCCAACTCGGTCTGTGCTGCAACGGGAGAGGCATGGATATCCCAAGCGATCAATGCCACATCTTCATCGAACGTCCTTCGATTAAGCGAGCGATAGAAGACCTTAAGTTGACCTTCGGAGCCAAAGCTGTAGTCCAGTGGCCTCAAGCTGGGATGATCCAGACCCGTGGGGAAGAACGGCGTACCATCAGCATTGATCGAGCGGTATTGCCCACCTGCGGTTAGATCCTCAATAATGAATCGGCTTGTGAAATACGCTAGATGTCGGCCATCTGGCGAGATGACCGCCGGCCCCGTGTTGCCGCGAATAGGCTGACGCAGGAGTCGCCCGCTCTCCACCTCCCAGAGCTGAATGGCACCCGGCAACGATTGGGCCAGGTAGGTGCCATCAGGTGTGAACTCGAGTGAAACCACTTCCGCGTAGGTGCCGCGGCCGCCCTCGATCTCGCGCAGTAAACCATCTTCCATATCGATGATCGCCAATCCATCGGTCGCTCCACTTTCACGGATCTTGCCGCCGATCGCCAGACTGGACTCATCCGGATTGAATGCCGCGGCCGTGATTCCTTTCGGTCCGAAATCGGCGATGATGGAGCCGCTTTCGGGATCGATCAACTGGAGCGGCATAGCCCCGCCGATCAGTACATTTGCGTCCTGATCGAAGGCTAGCGTCTTAGCTCCTATGTAAGCATCCACCAGACGTAGCTCAAAGGCTTCGTAAATCAACGTGTTTTGTGAGCTGTTGACCGCCAGATACCTGGCATCCGGCGACCAGACTGCCTGCTCCAGGCGGCCTCGCCCTATGTGAGAGAGCATAGACAACTGCGATACATCAGCGGCCGTAATAGCACCCGCTGTCGTAGGTTTAGGATCAGACGCCGGAGCGGCTTCCACGCCCCACACGTAGATATTGCCTTCCTCCGTCCTCCACACCAGCGTGTCCCCTGCAAACAGCATCTCCTGAGCAGGTGCTCGCAGATCGAAGAGCGTAGCGACCCGTTCCCCAGATGGGAGATCGCGCAGGCTCCCATCTGAACTGGCAAACAGATCTACGTGCGTCGCGATAGTGGTTGAGGCAGCATCAAAGAACCCGATCCGGGAAGCGTCCTCCACATCCCAGATGACTCCTTCGCCTGAGATCAGGTATTTCCCGTCTGCTGAGTAGGCCAGCCGGCCTCCGCTTCCCGCAAGCGTTGCGGTACGCCTTGATTCTTCAAGATCCCAAAGCTCCACAACCGGCCCGCGTGAAAGCGCCAACGCACTTCCGTCGGGCGAAAACGCATACGCCTGAGAGACCGGTAGATTGAGCACTACCTCCCCTGAAGCACCATCGATGACTGCCACTCCTGATCCAACGTGAAGGGCAAATCGCTTACCATCGGAGCTGGCTACCAGCCCTTCCCCTTGCACGTCGTACCGCGCCATCATCCGCGAGCGCTCCAGGTCCCATTGCTCGACCCCAGCTTCGTCCTTAAGAAGGAGAAGCGTCTCGCCCAGATATGCAATCTCACGGATTGATTCCGGGTTCAAGAAGAACTCATAGGAAGCGAGAACTTGCCCATCTTCCGGGCGAATGGCTTGAACGCCCTGGTCCGTCAGTACCGAGATCGAATCTTTGCTTGGACCTAAATCGATGTCCTTGAACGGCTCTGAACCAAACGGCTCCACTCCCTGGTCTCTTGCGAGGCGCACCTCAAACAGTGGGTCATCACCCCACCAACCCAATACCTCGAGTTCTCGGACATTTTCCGCGGTCAGCGGCCTGAGGTTCACCTCGCTCAGAGGGGGCGCTCCTACCGAGTGGCTGTCCACTCGCGGTGCGATGCCGTAGATCAAGACCTCTCCACTCCGACGGGCAAAGACGATCTGGCGCTCGTTGGGAGTGAACCACACTCGTTCAGCCGTCTGAGCCAGAGTGCCCAAATACTGACCGGTTTGGCCGTCCCAAAGCGAACCATCCGTGCCGGCCACCAGAGACCCGTCCGGACTAACCGCAAGCTGGGAGGCGCTGGTGTCAAAGGTCGCGATCCGGGTACCAGTTTCAACCTCCCAGAGATCCCCGCTTGCGGAGAGCAGCAGGCTTCCATCTGGAGTGAAAACTAGATCATGCGTGGCTGGCCCGTGCCCGCTGAACTGGCGCACTCGGCGCCCGGTCTGCATATCCCACAGACCCACTGCCGGACCAGCTGCAATGGCGAGGTGATTCCCATCTGGAGCAAACCGGAAATCTTGACCCGAATCTGCGGAGCCGAGGTTATGAATGCGCGCTCCAGAAACCGGATCCATCACTGAGATGTATTTGTCCTGAACGGCAAAGTGTTCGCCGCCGGGGCTGGCCATCACTCGCGATCCCTGGAAGTCGTACTCCTGCATAAGCTGTTGAGTCCAGACTTCCCATCGCTCGGTTCCGCGCGCGTCGATGATGGTTAAGAAATCGGGTCCCAGATACGCAGCGTCTCGAATTCCACCTGTAACCCGCATTTCCCCCATTGGGACTCCATCTTGAAGATTGATGAGCGAGATTGTGGACCCCGCCGATGTCCAGGTGGCAGCCGTTGTCCAGTCAGGGCTGATTAGAATTCTGGACTGTCCGCCTGAAATTCGACCGATATCAAATAACTCGGAGACATTCAGGGGAGTGATTTCCTCTCCGATGGGCAGTGAGGCAGCGGCCATGCCAGATGGCGGGGTAGGCACTACAGCGTTTGGATCTGCGGTCCACAGTTGGATATTTCCTTCGCGGTCCTGACGGACAAGGAACCGGCCGTCGTTCGTAAACTCCAATTTTTTAGCTCGCTCGTTCCCAAAGGGAACGATAGTCAGCCGCTCTCCGGTTTCCAGGTCCCAAGCCGAGCCGTCTTCTCCTACAATCAGCTCGGCGTTTGGACTGACAACGGCATAATCGGTGGCGCTGTCAAAGATCGTCCTTAAATCGCCGCTTGAAACCTCCCAGACGTCGCCGCTGGCTGCAACCAGGCGCTCGCTATCCATGGTGAAGCTGAGCCCGCTTGTGGGCTCGCCGTGTCCTCGTAGCGTGCGTTCAAGCTGTCCGCTATCCGCTCGATAGAGATCCACGTCCTCCCCGTTCGTCAGCGCGAAATATCTCCCATCGGGAGAGAAGACAAAGTCGTGAAGCACTCCGTCGCTCCCGAGAGTCGCCAGAAGCTGATCGCTTTCTAGATCTAGGAGGCTCACGTACTCGTCGCGCACTGCCAATCGGCTCTGATCCGGACTTACGAGCATCTCTCTTCCTGGAAAATTCAACTGTCCAATCAGGTTCTTCGTCTCGAGGCTATAGTGGAGTATCTCGTCATCGAAAAGGACCAGGAGTGAATCTTCCAAGTACTCGAGTGCGAACACTGGGCGGCCGATAATAAAACCTTGCAGTTCCTCTTCAAGGCTCCCGGTAAGGACATCGAAGATGTCTACTCCCTGCCGGCTAATCATTGCCAGGCGGCTCCCATCCTGGCTCATGGAAAAGGGCACCGAACCGTCGCCCTGCTGCCACGAATCAAATAGCCGCCACCCGTGGGCGTTCGAGCTGCCGATCTCTACCGGCGCTGGAGTTGCAGTTGGGGAGGGGATCGTGGTCGGGGTCGGAGACGGGGTCTGGGTCCCCGGCGGTCGAGTGGACAGATCAATGGTTGGAAGTGCCGCGAATCCCCCAAACCGGGGAACCCTAATGTCTAGCGCTTCGAGCAATCCACTCTGAGTCCAGGACTCGAGCATGATCAGCACGAACAATGCCAGGGTTCCCAGGCTGATACCCACTCCCACGGCAGGCCACGCAAAGCGCCGAAGCGGCCGTCTGGTTGGCGCCTCCATTTCGTCTGGTGCGCTGGGTTCATGCCCATACTCGGGATCGGCTAGTGCCGCGCTCAACTCGGATATGCTCTGGAAGCGATCCTCAGTGTTGACTTGCATGGCACGTGCGACTACCGGTCCCACATTCCCGGCAAGGTCTGGACGCAGTTGGCTGAGAGGCGGCATCTGTGCCCCACCGATCAGGCGCTCCACGCTGTCCGGCGGTATGTGCCCACTGAGCAGGTTGTAGAGAGTAGCGCCGAACGCGTAGATGTCCGTGCGAGCATCCGTTTGTCCCATGTCGTATTGCTCGGGCGGGGCAAATCCGGGAGTAATCCCTTTGGCTCCGGTGGAAGTCTCGCGGCCGACCGCAGCCTCCTTAGCAATCCCAAAATCCACAAGCATGGCCTCATTCTCGGAATTGATCTTGATGTTTGCAGGTTTGATATCCCGGTGAATGACTGGCGGATCGAGGCTGTGGAGATATTCAAGGGCACCGCCGATTTGGCGTGCCCATCGAAGTGCCTGCGATTCTCGAAGCGGGCCCTCTTGTTCCAGGCGCGCTGCGAGATCGTCCCCTTCGACGTAGTCCATGACCAGATATTGATTTCCCTCCAGGATGAAGTGATTGGTAACGCGCGGAAGATGCGGGTGGCTTAAGCTAGCCAGCAATTTGGCCTCGCGGCGGAACTGCCGTTCGGCTGCTCTCGATGCCGTCAGATTTTCCTTGACCGCGCAGTGGCTTGCCATGTTCTCGTCGTACGCAAGATAGACCGCTCCGAAGCCGCCACGTGCCAGCTCAGATTCGATTCGGTATCGATCGAGAAGCAGTGTGCCAGGTCGCAAGGGCATGGTCAGTGGGCCAGCGCCGTCCGCGCGCTAGGTGTACTCGAGGTGTAGATCCAATATACGGATCCGTGCCTTGGTCTCGATTGCGGGGTAGAACCGCTCCAGTAAGTAGAGCGCTTCACTTCGATGAAGGCTGGGGGAGGTTGACGTATGAGGTCGGTATCAGCCGTGAGCGAACCTTTGTTCAGGGCCTCCATGCCGGGTGATACTCGGCCGCGATGTGTTTTGTAAGACGCGTGGGCTGACCCCCGTTGGCGGTCATGATGTAGATATCGTGGTTGGCGGCATCTCGCCAGGTCTCGAAAGCCATCCACTGCCCATCTGGAGACCAGGCCGGGCCATCGTTCGGGCCTTTAACTGAAATCCTCACCGCGCTAAATCCGCGCGCATCCCAGGGGACGATCCAAATATGTTGATTGGACTGATATGCGATTAGATTCCCACTCGACGACCAGGCAGGCTCATTCGCGACTTGGTCGCGGGTGACCTGATCGGGATTGGAACCGTTAAAGGAGCCGTCCGCAAACACCCAGAAGATGGTGGGGTCGCCCGCGCGCGAGGTGTTCATAAGCGCTATTCTGTCTCCGCCGGGCGACCAGCTAGGCTGACGATCGCGTGCCGCGCCGCGGCTGATTTTCACTTGCGAACTGCCGTCATGATCGGACATCCAGAGCGAAGGCCGGTTGTTCTCCAGGTAGGTAAATGCGATGCCCAGTTCGGACCAATCCGCATCGTAGACGCCTCCGACCTTGCTGATCAATGGCGATATGCCGCTTCCATCGGCGTTCATGACGTAGATTGCGGCGTTCGGATACTCATCCTGCTTCTGGCGACAAGGCGATGTAAACAGTAAACGGTCCCCGTCCGGCGCCCAGACCGGCTGGCAAGCTCCGTCAGGCAGCGTCGTGAGCTGGGTCAGATTTTCCCCATCCAAGTCGATCACAAAGACCTGCGGCAAGCCAAACCGCTCGCTAGCAAACGCGATCTGTCCTGGCCCACCGCCCCTTGGGGTTGCGGCAGGAGTTGGACTCTCGGTGGGAAGAGGTACCTCCGTCGGCTCCAGAGTTGCCGTAGGCTCAGCAGTTTCTGTTGGGTCATCAACGACCGCAGCAACGGCCTCCTCCGTCGGCGGAATTGCAGTGAGTGTCGGGGTAGCGGCCGGCGAGGGCGCGCCCCCGATCCCCGGAATATTTCCGGTAAGCAGTAGCGTGCCGCCGACACCGAGCGCCAACACGACAATCGCTCCGATGATTAGCGGCACGATCGAGCGCCGCGGCTGCGGTGCGGTGGTTGGCTGCTCCGCCGTTGCGGAAGCCAGCTGAGTGGCAGGACTCATGACAGCGGTCTTCTCCGCAAATAGAGCAGCTTCAAATGCCTCAGCACTCTCAAATCGGTCTTCTGGTTTGACTTCCGTGGCGCGTTCGATTGCGGCTGCTACGTGCGACGATACGTCTGGGCTGAGATCGCGCACGGCAATCAGGCGTTCCTTATTCATCGCTCGACGCAATCCATCCGCCGGAATCTTGTTCGTAAGCAGGTTGTAGAGCGTAGCTCCCAATGAATAAACGTCCGTGCGCGGATCGGTGCGCCCCTGCCCATATTGCTCGGGCGGCGCAAAGCCTGGTGTGAAGGCCTTCGCTCCGACGGTTGTACTCTTGGTAGGATCGTATTCCTTGGCCAAACCGAAGTCGACGAGCATCGCCCGCCCGCCTGGCGTTATCTTGATGTTGGCGGGTTTGACATCACGATGGATTACCGGCGGTTCCCTGGAGTGCAGATACTTGAGCGCCTGCAGGATCTGACGCGCCCAATCTACGACTCTGTCCTCATCCAGCGCTCCCTCGTTCTCTTCAAGAATGTCCCGGGCGTCTTCGCCTTCGATGTAGTCCATGACCAGATACTGACCCTGGTCTTCGATTACGAAATGATCCATCACACGCGGTAACCCGGGGTGACGAAGCTCGAAGAGCAAGTGCGCCTCGCGCTGAAACTGGCGCGCCGACTCGTCCGAGACGAAGAAGTTCTCCTTGACCGCCACCTCAACGTCGAGATTTGCGTCGTGCGCACGGTAGACAGCACCCATTCCACCGCCACCTCGCTGCTCGAGTATTCGATAGCGGTTGTTTAGCAGGGTATCGGGTTGAAGCGATGTGTTGGGCTCTTGGGACATTGGTTAAGCGATGTAAAGCCTCGTAGGACTGGCGCCCCTTCCATCTGATTCACATGAACTCTGAAGAGAAAGCCCGCTACCGCCGATTGTGAGCCAGCAGGCTCGCTTCCAATACATCCAGCCTAAGAGCATAAGGACGTAGCGGTGACAGGGCCCAGGTCAGTATTTAGTTTCAGTCACAGTGAGCACGTTCGTCCCCCAGAATTGTTTATATCATCGATTCCAGCGATTCATGATGCCCCTGTCACTTAAGCCGGACTGCAGGCCGCCTCCCCCTCGAGGGGGATGTCAGTTCCCCCTTCAAGTTCCCCCGTTGGTGGGATGGCGATTATGCCAAGCATTGCGTAGAGTAGAACACATGTTCTATTCGGGGCTCGCTGCCCGTCCCGCGATGTGAGCGGGGCCCGTCCCGCGATCACTCTCGCGGGGACCGAGTAGGAGGGAGGGTCGTGCAGCCACTCCTGCTGACCCTCCCCTACCCCTAATGGAGGTTTCATGTTTCTCACCCCCCAGCCTCTCGTTCCGACCCTGGACCCGGCCGTGTTGGCCGCGGCCCAAGAGCCACGTTTGTCTTTAATCTGGGGTGCACGCACCCCGACTCAAACGTTGCTCGCGATGTTCACCTGGTTGGCCGCTCGCGGAGAATCTCCCAGGGTGTTCGATGGGGGCAACCGCTTCGACGGATACTTCGTTTCCAGAATGGCGCGTCGCCTGACACCGCGTCCTGAGCACGTGTTAGGCCGCTTGCACCTTTCGCGCGCTTTTACCTGCTATCAGCTGGCCCAACTGATCGAGGAGGCTCAGGCCGGTCGTTCGCCGGTGCTGATTCTCGACCTGCTGAACACGTTCTACGAAGAGAGCACGCCACTGCGAGAAGTCGAGCGGCTGCTCGCCAAGGTAATCTCACATCTTCGGCGGCTGGCGGCCGTGGGCCCGGTCGTCGTAGGAGCCCGCGAACCTCAGGCGATTGTCCAGGAGCGCTGGAAGCTGCTGGAGCAACTGCAGGCCGCTGCGGATACGAGCTGGATGCTGCGCCCGCCTCCCGGAGAGACGGCCGAGCAGCCTCCTCTGCTTTAGGAACGGAGATCTGTCGCATGGGCCGCACACTTCCATCGATCACCCAAGCCTTCCTGCAGGAGCAGGCCTCCCTCGCGCGATTTAGGCGCGCGCTGCGTCGAGAGGATCAACGGGCTCTCGACGATCTGCTGGCGTCTGCACGGCACCATTTGGCGGCTTCCGCGTACGCCTCCCACCTGCTTCCTTTCGAGGTGATGCTGCTCGCCATGCTGGTCGAGGAGCACAAGCGCCTCCTCCGTCTGCAGGGTGAACTCGACTCATTGCGAAGCCAACCCCGGTCTGGGGGATGACCCTCTTCACGCGGGTATTCGAAGCGTATTCATCCAGGTCCGGTATGTCGATGTGGTTGCTTGACAGGGAGTGTCTCTTCGGAGAGTAGCGATGACAACCGTCTTCGCCTGGCTATTCGATGCCTATCCTTCCGGGAGCGGCATGTCCGTTTGGCTGATCGACCGCGAGGGCCGATCCCATGAGCTGCACGATACGTTCAGCCCGAGCTTCTATGCCCAGGGACCGCAGGACAAATTGCGCGCGCTAGGCAAGGCCCTGATGGGTCGAAGCGCTGCTGTGAAGCTGGGCATGACGGAGCGCATCGACCTCTTCTTGGATCGACAGGTGGAGGTGATGGAAGTGCGCGTTCCGGTCCCCGGTGATCTACCGCGTCTGTTTCGGCATGCAAGCCAGGCGTTCCCAGACCTCACCTACTACGACGCAGATATTCCCATCCCCCAGAGGTACGTGATCGAACGAGAGATCTTTCCGCTCGCCTACTGCGCGGTCGACGAGGCCCAAGGTCGCATCCGGCGCATCGAGGCGCTCGATTCGCCCTGGGACACGGACTACGAACTCCCTCCGTTGGGGGTTATGACGCTGCGACTGGATGGGGATTTGGAGGATCCCAGTCGTTCGGTCGCGGCAGAGACCGATCGGAGCAGGCGAGGGGATCTGCTGGTGGAGATCGAGAACCAACGTTATCGCTTTCCGCGCCGCAACGGCCGTCAGCTCGTTCATGGTATGCGCCACTTGCTCCAGAGATACGACCCTGATGTCCTGATCAGCGCCTACGGAGACAACTACCTTCTGCCTCGTTTGCTGCGCCTATCCCGTCACTATGGAGTTCGCCTGCCGCTCAACCGGGATCCACGAATGGAAGTGCGGCGAAAGGGCTCTCACTCCTACTTCTCCTACGGAAGGATCATGTTTCGCAACGAACAGCACACGCTGTTCGGCCGCTGGCACCTGGATCGGCAGAACGCCTTCCTTACCAATTACTACGGGCTGGACGGAATTCTTGAGATCGCTCGCATCAGCGGCTTGCCGGTGCAGACCGTGGCGCGAGTATCGACAGGGACCGGGATCAGCGCCATGCAGGTGGCCACCGCCCAACGGCGCGGGGTCCTGGTGCCCTGGCAGAAGCGCCAGCCCGAGACTCTCAAGACCGGTCTGGATCTATTTGCGGCCGACAAGGGCGGTTTAGTCTATACCCCGATTGCGGGGCTGTATGAGGGAGTCGCCGAACTCGATTTCACGGCCATGTACCCCAGCATAATGGTGCACTACAACGTCTCCCCAGAGACCATTGAGGCCCGATGCTGCGAGGGGGAGACAGTGCCCGAACTTGGGACTTCTATCTGTCGTCACCGTGTGGGATTGGTCCCAGAGACTCTCGCCCCCTTGCTGGAGAAACGCAACCAGTACAAGGACCTTATCCGGGAGCTTTCCCCTGGAGACGCGACCCGCGTGCGTTTCGAGCGGCGCTACTCGGCTCACAAGTGGCTGCTGGTGACTTGCTTTGGCTACCTGGGCTACAAGAACGCTCGCTTCGGGCGAATTGAGGCACACGAGGCCGTGAATGCCTATGGAAGAGATGTGCTCCTGCAGGCCAAGGAACTGGTGGAGGAGGCTGGATTCCGGGTTCTCCATCTCTACGTCGACGGGCTGTGGATCCAGAAAGAAGGGGCCGATCAGGCGGAGTACGATCGTCTACTGAATCGCATCCAGTCCCAGACAGGGCTGCGGGTGGGACTGGAGGGAATTTACAGTTGGCTGGCTTTCCTACCCTCCCGTACCGAGCCGAGAGTTGCGGTTGCCAATCGCTACTTCGGGGCCTATGAGGATGGCTCGGTCAAGGTGCGGGGCATTGAGGCCCGCCGCCACGACACGCCTCCCTTCATCAAGAACACTCAGCTAGAGTTAGTGGCCCTGCTCTCGCGGGCTCAAGGAGTCGATGGATTTCGGTCTGCGATCCCTCGAGTGGTCGCCCACTCACAGGAGAAGCTCCGCGCCCTGCGCGCGGGCGAGATCGCTCCCAAGGAGCTGGTGGTCACACATCGCCTCTCCCGCTCGCCGGAGGACTACCGCGTTCTCACGCCTGCGGCCCGCGTTGCGAGACAGCTGACCGAGGCGGGAGTGAAACTCGGCCCTGGAGAGATGCTTCGCTTTTTGTACGTGCCCGGACCGGAGAAGGTCCGCGCCTGGGTGGGAGACCCTGGCAATAGGCAGTATGACGTCGCGGCCTACGTTGAGTTGCTGACTCGGGCGATCGAGAGCGTCTTGGCTCCCGTCGGAGTTGATCGCTCCACCCTCGAGACCTGGCTTCTGGGCCACGCCGGGTACTGGGGACCTCCCGGCACTCTCCCGCCGCGTGGTTCCGACATCCGCTTCCCGCTGCTCGAAAGATCGTCGGCCCTGTCGCTCGGGTGGCCCACGGATGGCAACCAAGATGAGGACCGGGTCGCCGTTGTTCTTCCACCCGAGGGAATTCCGCTCGCTGTGGACTACAAGACTCCGATTGGCGTGGGATGAGGGCGAGAGACTTCCAGCTTTTGCTTGTCATTCACGGGCTGGATGGTGGAGCCATTTGGGACCCTGGTGTTGACCTGGTTTGCGGAGCGAATCACGAGGCGCTCCTTCCGCTAGGGTGGAACCTCTCCTAGATGGGCCTGATTGACCTCCATTCCAGTCGCGTGGTATTATGCTCGCGGGCCGCTCATAAGCGTATCGAGCGGCTCCGTCCGACTTTGGGAGGTGTACAACATCGGCGCATCTGACTATCGGATAAACGAAAGCATTAGGGTGCCAGAAGTCCGCTTGATCGACGCGGACGGAGAAAATAGGGGCGTAGTGCCCATCGACGAGGCACGCGCGGCAGCGGAATCCGCCGAGCTGGACCTAGTGGAAGTAGCCCCGAAAGCAGAACCGCCGGTAGTCCGAGTACTCGATTTTGGCAAGTTTCTTTACGAGCAAGCCAAGAAGGATCGTGAGGCGCGCAAAGCGCAGACCAAGGTGGAGGTCAAGGAAATCCGGCTTCGGCCAAAGACCTCCGAACACCATCGGTCCTTCAAGGTCAAGAATGCGCGGCGTTGGCTGATCGAAGGCAAGAAGGTGCTGGCCCGCATTCGCTTTCGAGGAAGAGAGATTACCTACCCAGAGATCGCGCTGGAGGATTTGAAACAGATCGCCGAAGAGTTGGCGGACGTCGGAGTGATCGAGCAGGCACCTCGCATGGAAGGACGAACTATGTTCATGGTGCTGTCTCCAATCAAGAAGTAGGTTGAAGTAGACTCAAACCGCCGACCGGGCAGTTGAGCGCCCGGCGGTTTTCATGAAAGGCAGCAAGGATGGGCCGCAAGGCAAAGAAAAGAAAGAGTAAAAACAAGAAATACAAACTCAAGACGCACAAGGCCACCGCCAAGCGATTTCGCTTGACCGGATCTGGAAAGCTGGTGCGGACCAAGGGCGGCAAAAGCCATCTTCGACGGCGCACTCCCAAGCGTACAAAGCGCTTGTTTACCGAGATGATTTCCGTCGAAGGATCGGGCATTCGAAAGCGTGTGCGCCGACTCGCACCTTACCTCAACAAGTACAAAGCCAACCCGAACGCCCGAAGTGGCGGCGCGTCACGATAGAGGAGCATCACTTTGACTCGAGTAAAGGGTGGGAGCGTTACCCGCAAACGACATAGGAAACTTATCAAGCAGGCGCGCGGCTACTATGGAACCCGGCACAACCTGTTTCGGCGCGCCAAAGAAGCGCGCACCAACGCCCTTTCGTATGCCTACCGTGATCGACGCAATAAGAAGCGCGACCTGCGTCGCTTGTGGATTGCGCGTATCAATGCGGCTGCCCGGCAGAATGGGACGACTTACAGCCGTCTGATGCATGCCATGCAAAAGTCCGATATTCGGATCAACCGCAAGTTCTTAGCGGACATGGCCGTGCGCGATCCTAAAGCCTTCACCTCCGTGGTGAAGGCAGCTAAACCGAGATCCTGAAATCTCCAGCTGACCCTCTAGCCCAGCCCCGTCCGGTTACTCAATTGATACGCGCCCGGAGCGGCGAATGAAGATTCGTGCCATTACGGGCTTCTTGGATCCTGGCTGGCCGCTTGATCCGGATGCCATCCAGATCGTAGCCTCCTGCATGCATGAGATGCGAGAAGCATTTGTGCAAGCCGGGTATGAGGTGCAGACCCTTCGCCTCGCTACCCCGCCGCCATCTGAGATTACTGCCCCCGTTCTGCCGATGGACAGACCTGCCTTTGCGAGCGATCTAGAAGCTCAGTGCTTTGTCCACGGAATTGATTACGCCAATGTCGGTCCAGCACTGCCAGAGGAGCCAGAGGGTTACCAGATTGTGCCCGAAATCCTGCGCGCGGCTGAGATCATCTTCTGTTCTGGGATGTATGCCGATCCAGAGATCGGGCTCTCCATCCGTGCCGCAGAAGCATGCGCCGAGGCTATTCTCGGTGCCTCAACTGTTTCACCTGACGGATTCACGAACCTGCGCTTCGCGGCATTAGCTAACGTGCCCCCGGGCGGACCGTTTTTTCCTGCCGCGTACCATAGAGGAGGGCGGCCGGCGATCGCTATCGCAACTGAATCTGCGGACTTGGCCGTCGATAGCGTCACGGATTCCAGCTCACTTGCCACCGTGAGGCAGCACCTCGTCACTTCTATCGAAACCCACGCAGGCGCACTTACATTGGCCGCAGAGCCGATCGCCAATGAGCACTCCATCCGATTCTTGGGGATCGATTTCTCATTTGCGCCGTTCCCTGAGCCCGAGCGCTCTCTTGGGACGGCCATCGAGGCGCTCAGCGAAGCCGAGGCGGGTCTTCACGGAACCGTCGCGGGCGCTGCGTTTCTGGCAGACTGTTTGGATCAGGCACAATTCCAGCGTACTGGCTTCTGTGGCCTATTTCTTCCTGTGTTAGAGGATTCGGTTCTAGCAGCGCGGACGGCCGACAGAAGCTTAGGTCTGAAAGACTTGCTACTCCTTTCGACGGTGTGCGGGGGCGGCCTGGACACCATTCCGCTTCCAGGAGACGTGGACCAGAACGCGGTTGCCGCGCTCTTGATTGACTTGGGCGCGCTTGCGCTGCGACACGACAAACCACTGACGGCTCGTCTGATGCCTATCCCTCGAAAATCCGCCGGGGACGAAATTCACTTCGACTTCCCCTACTTCGCTGACAGCAGGGTGATGGCTTTGCCCAAACAGCCGCTATCAGAGCTTTGGGTTTCTTCGGGATTGCTCGACCTCAACCGGAAGCTCTAGATGGATCTGCTTCACGATCTCAACCCTCAACTGCGCGAGGCGGTGGTGGGCTCGCTCGGGCCGATTGACCTCCGGCGGGAGTCCTAGGTGGATCTGCTCCTCGATCTCAATCCGCAGCAGCGAGAGGCGGTAACCGCTTCCCCGGGTCCGGTCCTGGTGCTAGCCGGGCCTGGATCCGGAAAAACCCGCGTGCTCACATACCGCCTGGCGTATCTCATTCGGGAACTTGACGTTCCCCCCAAAGAAATCCTGGCTCTTACTTTCACCAATAAGGCAGCTCGCGAGATGGAGAGCCGCGCGCTGTCGCTTCTCGGAGGTGATTCCTCCAAAGGACATCCTCGCCTGGGTACCTTCCACTCGACCTTCGCCCGTATTTTACGAATAGAAGCCGAGAAACTACCAGTCACTAGGGACTTCGTAATCTTTGACGAAGACGACCAGCTGGCCTTGGTACGCCAAGCACTCAGAGAACTCAATCAGGATCCTAAGCAAGTCCAGCCCGCTCGAGTCCTATCATCTATTTCGCGCTCGAAGAACGAGCTGATTGAACCGCAGGCCTTCTCTAGCGACACCTATTTCACTGAAATTACGCGTCGTGTGTACGAGCGATACCAACAACTCCTTCTGGCCAGCAACGCGCTCGACTTCGATGATTTGCTGTTGCTGCCGATCCAGCTCTTAAGCGAGCATGAGGCGACTTTACAGATCTATCGACGCCGTTTTCCGCACCTGCTGGTTGACGAATTCCAGGACACCAATACCGCGCAGTATGCCCTTCTTCGTATGCTCGCTGGGGATGCGCCCGATCTCTTTGTCGTAGCCGATCCCGATCAATCGATCTATCGATGGCGCGGGGCGGACTATCGCAATGTCGATCGGCTGACGGAGGACTTTCAGGAGCTATCCATCTTGCTGCTGGAGCAAAATTACCGTTCCACGCAGACCATCCTCGACGCGGCCATGGCCGTGATCGATCGCCAGCCCGATCGTCAACGCAAGCAACTGTTCACCGAGCGCGGATCCGGTGATCCAATCCTCGTTCACGAGGCCTACGATCAGGATGATGAGGGCCAGTTCGTTGTGGAGAAGATCTCCATGCTGACCCTGACCGATGAGGCGGAGCCGGGAGATTGCGCCATCATGTTCCGCACCAATGCCCAATCGCGCGCCATCGAAGAAGCCTTCTTGAGAGCCGGGCTCCCCTATCGGTTGGTCGGTGCGCAGCGCTTTTACGGCCGCAAAGAAGTCAAGGATGTCATTGCCTACCTGCGATTGATTCACAATCCCGCGGATCAGGTGAGTTTACAGCGCGCCATCAGTACGCCTGCTCGCGGTATAGGAGATAAGACGGTGGCCGCGCTCCGCGCTGCAGCAGACCAAGCACAAGCAACACCCGTCGATGTGCTGCTCGCCCTCGGTCGCGGGGAGCAAATTGCCGGGATTCCCTCTAGAGCCCGCGCACCTCTCAGTCAGTTCGGCTCACTGCTCAATAGCTGGCTTGAGATCAAGGATGAAGTCTTGCTCGATTCGTTGATCGACCGAGTGCTCGAGGACGTCGAGTACCGTGCATATCTGGGCCGCGACGAAGATCGTTGGGCCAATGTGATGGAGCTGCGCGGAGTCGCTCAAGAATTCAGCGAACTTGGCCTGGTCGAGTTTCTACAACAGGTGGCCCTGGTTTCGGATCAGGACACGCTGACCGAGAGCCAGAACGCGCCCACCTTGCTGACTCTTCATGCGGCGAAGGGGCTGGAGTTTCCGATCGTGTTTATCGTCGGGCTCGACGAGGGTGAGCTTCCGCACTACCGCTCACAAGACGATCCTGAGGCAATGGCAGAGGAGCGGCGGCTGTTCTACGTCGGACTGACCCGCGCTCAGGACCGCGTGATTCTTTTGCGTGCTTTCAGGCGGCGCGCGCGAGGCGTTTCATCAATGACCGATCCCTCTCGCTTCCTTAATGACCTTCCAACCGATATGCTCGAAGGCGA
The DNA here is from genome assembly GCA_046759305.1 of Anaerolineales bacterium. GTDB lineage: Bacteria > Chloroflexota > Anaerolineae > Anaerolineales > E44-bin32 > JADFRG01. The sequence continues at coordinate 1,733 of JBHIBY010000012.1, read as the reverse complement.
TCTGATCGGGATGCGCACGCCTGCCCAGGCAGCCTACGCACGAGAGACCAGCTGGCAGGCTTCAGCGCCAACCAAGGCCCACTTTCAGGCCGGTATGCGGGTGATCCATCCCCAGTTTGGCGAAGGAGTGGTGCTTGAGACACAATTAGAGTATGACGATGAGGAAGTCACAGTTAACTTCGAGGAATTCGGCGTCAAGCATCTCGTGGCATCCATGGCGAATCTACAAATTGAGGGCGAATGAGATTGATTCCCGGCAACCATTACCTGCTCCGGTCCGACGTGACCTCTCTTTTGACTAGCCCTCTCCCCTTTCACCGCGCTGCATTCGCTCACCTCTTAGCCGGTCCTATGTCCTTCCGCTGTGCCCGGAAGACGTCCCATCTTCAGAATCCCGTTCGCTTCCACCGAACCAGGGTGTGCCACCGGTATCGCAGACCATGAGGATCTTTCTAACCGGAGGCGCGGGCTACATCGGATCCGCAGCTGCGGCGACGCTGTTGGAAGCAGGCCATGAGGTCACTGTGCTCGATTCCTTGGTGACTGGCCATCGGGCAGCCGTGCCGGAGGGCGCGGAGTTCATCGAGGCCGATCTAGGCGATCATGATGCACTATTCGAGGCCCTGAAAGCTGAGTCCTACGATGCCATGATGCATTTCGCGGCCTTTATCGAGGCGGGCGAAAGTATGCAGGAGCCGGGCAAGTACTTCGAGAACAACGCCCACAACTCGCTTTGGCTGTTGGAGGGCTGCGTTCAGGCCGGGATCAAGCGCTTTGTCTATTCTTCGTCGGCGGCCGTTTACGCCTCGAGCGACGAGCTGCTCACCGAAGAGGCGCCGCTCAAGCCCGGCAACCCCTACGGGCAGACCAAGCTGATGGTCGAGGGTTTGCTGAACTGGTACGGGGAAACCCACGGCATCGGCTTTGCCGTGCTGCGCTACTTCAACGCGGCGGGCGCGTTACCGGAGCGCGGCGAGGCCCACAACCCTGAGAGCCATCTCATCCCGTTGGTGCTTCAGGTGGCGCTGGATCAGCGACCCGAGGTGCAGATCTTCGGCACCGACTACCCCACTCCGGATGGCACCTGCATCCGCGACTACATTCACGTCGCAGACTTGATCTCTGCACACCTGCTGGCGCTCGAAGCTCTCGAACCCGAAAAGCAGATGATCTACAACGTCGGCAACGGCTCCGGATACTCCGTGCGGGAAGTGGTAGACACCGCCCGCAAGGTAACCGGCCACGCGCTCCCCGCGGTCGAAACCGACCGCCGCCCCGGCGACCCCCCACGCCTGGTGGCCAGCTCGGACAAGATCCGCACCGAGCTAGGCTGGACTCCCCAGCATCCTGACCTGGAAGACGTCATCTCCAGCGCGTGGGAGTGGCACCGCGCGCACCCCAACGGCTACGGCGGCTGACAATGGGGTCCAGCTCACAAGACTTTGCCCCCGCCCTCCACCAGATCCTTATGGCCGATCAAAACCTGAGTGGTGAATCTCTGTTCTAGATTCCTCAAAGGCTCAGGAGCAAGACGACTCTATGCTCCCAGTTGGTAATCGCGAAACTGTCCATTAAACTTCGGTGACTGATGATTTACATAAACCTCAGGATCTGGGGCCCGCAAGGCCTGGGATCGCTGCTGCTGGGTTGTCTGATCGCGGCCTGTTCAGGTGCAGCACCAGAGCCAACGCGGCAATCTGCCAGCACCCTGCCGCCGCCCAAAACGGCCACCT
>JBHIBY010000011.1:0-50370 GCA_046759305.1 Anaerolineales bacterium | reverse complement strand
GACCTCACGCTCGTTGATGATCTCTTCCTCGCAGGCTTGGCACGTAACGCGCACTCCTGCTCTGCTGATGATGGCGCGCAAGTCTACAAGTAAATCGACGCGCTCGACGATCAGTAGGTCCTCATCCGCGAGGACCTGGTATCCATCGAGTTGTGCGTGCCACCGTGAGCGCGCATCAGGCAGCATCTCTGCAGAACGCCGGCGGGAAGCCGGATGTGGGTGGATACGGTATGCCTCTTCCGTCTTTGTGTCCGCAAAGGTAGCCGCCATCTTGCCAAAGTAGACGATACGCATCGTTCGCCGACCAACCCAGCAACCGGTGGCCACCGACACCACATCGGCGGCGCATCCATCCGTTTCCATGAAGGTGATGAGGCGCTTGTCCTGCTGCGGCAGCGCTAGGTCTAGCATCTTTCCGGCCAACAGTCCCATCCTGACTCCCAGCACCTGGCGCGGGCAGAGATGACGGTGCATGGCGCGGCTCCGTTCGAGTAAAGCACTCATTTCATCCATTGAGCTATCTCCGCCTTGCTCACCAATGAGTTCATGACAACGAAACTGGGATCGTGTGACCCCTACCATTTGGATGTATTGGTGGATTTTAGGAGCTCGCGATCAGGGATGGGCCGTGATCGAACGCTCACCCTGAGAATCTGGAGGGTTCGCCTGTCTGAAGCTTGGCGCGACCATTCTCAGGGATCCTTGAGTTAGAAGGTATGATCGTCGACCTCAGCATTTCGAGCTGTTGAGCGATGAACGAATCGGCCGCGCGGGCAACCATGTCGTAGAGGCTGTTTGGCGAAGCCTCCCGTACTTTCCGAGCAAAGGTAGAAAACCATAATCCCAGGTGTTGATCTAGGAATCCCGCCTGATGACGCACGGAGTGAGCCCGGGCTGATTCGTCCCGATCCTCAATTGCCTGGGCCTCTAAAGAGCAGAGATAGGCCATAAACTCCAATTCAACCGCTACGTGATCAGATGGCTCCTTGTTTGTGCTCGATACACTCACACCTGACGCGGTGTAAACGCCGTCTAGGTTCACCCCAATCCAGCCCCTGCTGAAGCCCTCCGGATCCACGTAATAGGACTCGTAAGGGGGAGCCTTTGGCTTGACGCTGAACAGCGCGGTGTACTCCTCCTCAATCTTGGGACTGTTTTGTAACGGGAGCCCTTCCAACAATTGCCACAACTCAGGAGGAAAGGAGAAATCCAGCGAAGACTCTCTACCTTCGGTGAACTCTCGAGCGAGCTGGCGCAGCTCCCTCATCCGATCTTGGCTCGGGTAGAGGAACAGCGCGGCAAACAAGCGGTACGTTGCCTGACGGTTGCGCGCCGCCTCCAGTCCGCCGGCCGTTTGCCCGCTGGCCTCTACCTCATCAGCGTTCAGTTTCACGAACTCCTGTCTTCCGGAAGTAACTCGTAGACCACGGCAGCCAGGAACACCAACATCACTCCAAAAATAAAAAGCGTGGGTGCGAAGTGCAGCCGCGGGTTGCTAAAGGCCGGGCTGGTAGGAGTGCCGATAGGCGCGGCCAGCAGAAAATAGCTCACCGCTTGAAGCGCAAATCCAGCAACCACCATGAGAACTGCAAGAGTTGTTCGCATGTTTAACCTCCCTGGAGGCGGGCTCCGTCCTCCACCTCCATAATGGGGAACACCTTCATGAACAAAATGAAGAGCAGCATCCCCAGGGCGAACAGAGCCAGGATAACGCTATACTCGACCCAGGTCGGGCTGTAGCTGCCAGCAGAATAAGGTAGTAGCGTGCCATGGGTCTGTGAAGGGACGACGATTAGATAGCGCTTGCCAATGGCGGCCAGATTTACCAGCACGCCGGCGATCACGGCAGCCGCGATCGGTCTACCTCGCAATAGAGGTAGCAGTGTGACCCAGAATGCAATCACCAGGATGGCCAGCAGGCCTGTAAGCACGATCATCGCCTGCGGTGCCAAAACCAGTCCGATCTGCTTGATTGCGGGGATTATCTGACTGAGAACCAGTAGGGCTATCAAAAACGTAGCCACTCCAACCACAAGAGCGATTCTCGGCCATGCGGCCGGCAGGCGCAGGTTTTCGAGCGCGGGAATGAACTGGATGGCAAGGACGGAGACGCTTACGAATAGCCCCGCTACAACGCCCCAATAGAGCCAGGCGTATTCGCCACGGAGCAGCGCATTCGAGATCGAGGCTTCGTGTGTAGTTGCGGCGTAGGTAGAGGTCAGCAGGTCGACACTCATAAAATACAAGTAGGCCAGCGTCAAGACTAGAAGCAGTCCGCCTAACCATCTGAAGATGTCCTTGCCCAGCTGGTCCTGAGTGCCAAGCGCTCGGCGGACGACAGCGGCGATAATGATAAGCAAGCCCACGCCGGAAACACCGGCCAAGGCAACGAAACCTGGGGCCTGGAGCCCACTGAACCATCCTGGGCGCCCGACCTGAAGGCCAAACACGAATCCCAACGTTGAGTGTGCCGTAACCAGCAGAGGCAGAATTGCGATTGCCAGCCAGAAGCTGGCGCGGGAATGGTGTTCTCGCTCGGTGGGCGTACCACGATAGCCCGCCGCCCAAATGCGGTAGAACCCTCGCAGTCGCCCAGGCTGTTTGGCGAGTAGGGCAGCATCACGCCTGCCATCCAGATAGAGATAGACCAGGCTGCCAAACAGGTAGCCTGATATCACGAGGGTAAAGGTGCCAAAGAAGGGTGAGCCGGGACGGGCGTAGCGAAGAAGGTTCACAATCGCACGCACCGGCTGGCCGACGTCAGCGATAATCACAAACGCGCCCAGGATCAGAGCGATAACGGTCAATACCTCTGCCATTCGGGCGATCGGCTTGAGGTGCTTGAGTCCGAATAACCTGATCATCGCGGCCACCGTAATCCCAGCAAAACTCACGCCGACGAAGTAGACAACGAAACTTACATACAAGCCCCAAGGGGCACCGCCCATTGTGCCGATGTCCCTAAGCCCCGTGACTACCTCTCCCAAGGTCAGCTGTTGGGAGTACCCATAGACTCCAACAGCAATAACCGCCAGCAATATGACCAGAACGACAGTCCAGCCTGCCGACCAGCGGCCTATTCCGTAGGGCAATTGCTCAGCTCGAGTCGCCATTTCTTATGCCCTCACTTTCACTTCTTCTATTTGTCGAGTTTCAGATGTCGGAGGCTGGCCACCCACATAGTGCACTCGTGGCTCAGTACCCGCATCTTCCAAGAGCCGGAAGGAGGCTTTCTCGCGCAGGAGCTGAGAGACGTTGCTCTCTGGGTCGTCCAAGTCACCGAAGTGAATAGCCCGGGTTGGGCAATTCTGAGCGCATGCGGGTTGGAGGCCTTTCTCCAAGCGATGCACGCAGAAGGTGCATTTCTCTACCACCCCTTTGAGGTGGCCTCCGCCGGCCGTGCGACGTCGCTCTGGGCCATATGCATTTTCCAAATCCGGATTTGCATACGCCAGGCCGCCCCCGGTGGTGAGAGTAAGATCGGGATCCTCCCAGTCCAAATAGTAGTTGGTCTTCGGCGCTTTCCAGTTGAAGGAGTTCACGCCATAAGGGCACGCTACTTCACAGTAGCGGCAGCCGATGCAGCGGTCCCAGTCGGTGGCTGTCAGGCCGTCTTCTCGCTTGTAGCGCGCTCCAACCGGGCAGACTTTTACGCAGGGCGCGTTGTCGCAATGCATGCAGGGTCGAGGCAAGAAGGACACACGCGTATTGGGGAACTGGCCTTCCTCGAAACGGAAAACGTGCATCCAAAAAGCCGCTTCGGGTGTGTTGTTCTCCACCTTGCACGCCACCATACATGCGCGGCAGCCGGTGCAGCGGTCCAGGTCGATCACCATTCCATATCGTGCCATGATGTCCTCCTTGGATTACGCCTGTATAACCTGGACCTTCACAAGGAAGGTCTGGTCGGCGGTGTTGCTCACATAGCCTTCGCCGGTAAAGAAAAGGCTGTTCGGTGTAGGGCCGTCATCGGTGGTCGAGGGGTGGTTCGTATGGCTTCCGTAGTGATGCGGCATGGCGACCGTGTCGGGGCGAATGCTTGCCCGATAGCGAGCGGTCACTTTCTCTTTACGAGTTTCTCCGGTGACGGCATTGTGGGACTCGACCCATACCTCGTCACCGTCTTGGATACCCCTATCTTGGGCCGCCTTTGGGTTTATTTCCATGATCTGTGTCTTTGCGATCTCGCGTGTCAAGGGTAGTGGCGTGCGAGCTTGTTTGAACTCCACCATCTTGTAGCTGATGAGATAGAGATCGTATTTGGACGGAGATTTATCCACGGTAGGTTTCCGCCAGACCGGCAGTGGGGTGTAATCCTGCCAGTAGATCTGGTCTGAGCCCAAGGCTTTCATCTCGTTCTGATAGCGAAGCAGAGACTCACCATAAAGTCGGTGAGGGTAGGCGCCCGCAAAGGGTGGATCGGTACCGTAGCCGTAATACTTGGCCGCACTCACGTCGCCCTTCAACTGCACGCCGTTCTGCTCAAAGAATTCGATACCACCCTCGATGCCTTGTGCCTTGGCCCAAATATCAAAGATTTCGCGCTCGGTGGGCTTGCGATCGGTAGGGATGGCATCCGGGGCTTCCAGCTTCAGGGCCTTGTTGATCTCATCCAAATACCCACCCTCGCCTTCCAGGATCCCGGCCGCCTCGCACAAGTCGAGATAGATCTGGATATCGCCTCTAGAATCGAATAGTGGTTCCATGGGCGGGATTCGTAAGGCGGTAGCGTCCACGTACTGGTCGGTGGCGCTGAGCGGGCCCTCGTATTTCTCGATCGTGGCTGCTGGAAGCACAACGTCGGCGTAGAGGTCGGCGGTCAGAGAAAGCCAGGGGTCGATAACCACCACATAGTCGTAGCTTTCATAAGCCTTCCCGTTCATATTTTGATCGGGGAAGGATCCCATCGGGTTCGCCATGTGGACGATCACCATCTCGGGTGTTACCTCTACGCCATACTTATCCGGGTTCAAAACCACCTGCGCGACCAGGGAGGAGTTATTGCTGTTGATGGGATAGAACTGGCTCTTATTCAGGTAGATATTGGGAGAGTCCGTAATGCTGATGTTATCCAATCCATCCCAGTTCTTGTGTTTCTTCCAGGTGAAGTCGGAGAATTGGCCCCCAACGGCCCCTACGGACCCAAGCAGCATACTCACCATCAACATCGCGCGCAGCGCCTGGAAGCCGAGTTCTTGCTGGGACATGTGATAAGCCATGATGGCGACCGGCCGATATGGGAGCTGCAGGCCGTCGATTTCGATGGTGCTGCCAATCATGGCGTTCTCCCCCAAATCCCGAGCCACTTGCCGAATTTGCGCCTCTGGTACTCCAGTGATCTCGGATGCAAAGCTGGGCGTGTACTCGGCCACATGTTCCTTGAATAGTTGGAAAGCGGGTTTGACGCGGGTTCCGTCAACTGTGAACTCGCCTACCAATGCAGGAGTCGGGCTTTCGGCATCGTAAGGCCGCGCGCTCCCAGAGGCGTCGTCCCATACAAGCGGGGTACCCTGCTCTTGATCTTCTACAGGCTCGGCCCGCAGGAAGGAGCCCTCGTCTGTGACCAAAAATGGACTGTTTGTGAACTGCTTGAGGTAGTCCCAGTCGATGGTCCCCTGCTCGATCAGCTGATTACAGAGCGCCAGCGCCATGACGAGATCGGTTCCTGGTCGGATCGGCAACCAGTCATCCGCAAAATGCGCTGCGCTGCGCAGGCGGGGATCGATGGCGACCATCTTCATCCCGCGCTCTTTGGCCGCGACAAGCTGTTGTGGCCAAGTCAACCAACAGAACTTATTCCCTCCGGCGTTGGTGACGTTCCAGCCCCAAGAAAGCAAGTACTGGGTGTGCCGAAAATCTGGGTGTAGAACGCCGTGCATGCCGATCGTATATTCGAGCGCTCGATAGCCTGCGTCGGAGCAAAACGCGCCATGGTGGAGCTTCGTGGCGCCGGAAGCCTTGACAAAGGCGGTATCGTAGAAAGCCTTGGCCTTGCTGCGACCCTTTTGCCAGACCAACCCCTTGGGGTCACGGCTGACAACGTCGATCATTCGGTCGCCAACCATCGCCAGGGCTTCCTCCCAACTGGCCTGCCTCCAGGTGCCCGGTACCCCCTTCTGGTTCGTGCGTACTAACGGGGTCTTCACGCGGTTGGGATCATAGAGTGAAGTGATCTGTCCTACACCTTTTGGACAGAGGGTCCCCATGTTTCTGGGATGTGCCGGGTGTCCTTCGAACTTGACCACTCTGCCGTTGATGCGGCGGGCCAGCATGCCACAGTCTTGTTTCCCAATCCAACATGTGGTGGGGACCCACTCTTCGGAAACAGCGGCCGCGGCCTCCGAGGAAGCCGGGGCCAAGGTCTCCATTTGGTGTAGAAGGAACGAGGCGGCCAGGGTGCCCCCGGCCGCGCCTGCGGAGCCCTTGAGAAATCCTCTTCGATTGATCGTCATGAAAGGTTCTCCTATCCTGCGTCGCTAGGTTCAAGACAGGCCAGATGCCACAGACAGCTTATATGAGAAGGATTTCACAAACGAGCGGGGAAAATCCTAAAGTCGTAACCGATGTGTAGGGTAAATCCTGACGAATGAACGGGCGCTAGTTCGATGAGCTGAAGCATGGGGGATAGGCTCGATCAGCTTGGTCGCGCAGGCCCGGGTAACATTTCGCGATCCGGCGAGATCAAGGCTTACAGAGCTCAGGGTGTTGTTTCAGTCTTCGAGCAAGCCGAGACTGAGGGCGTACTTTACCAAGGCCGCTCGGCTGCGAATGTCAAGTTTCTCCATCCCGCGTGATCGATAGGTTTCGATGGTTTTGATGCTCAGGCTAAGCTGGTCGGCGATCTCGGCATTTGTGTGACCAAGCGCCACCAGCCGCAAGACTTCCCGTTCGCGATTACTTAACTCATCCCACGCATCATTCTCACCCTTCTCCGCGATCTCATTCGTCGGCACCAAACCTTCTAGAAGTTCGCGGGTCATGGCGGAATGGACGTAGACTTCGCCCCGAGCAACGGCGCGGACGGCCGAGAGAAGTTCGGCATCCGCTGCTTTCTTGAGGATATAGCCGGCTGCCCCAGCGCGCAGTGCCCGACGCAGATAGGACTCGTCGTCGTGCATCGTCAGCACAAGGACTCGACTATCTGGCGACACTTTGCCAATCATCACCAGGGCCTCGAGCCCGCTAAGGCCGGGCATGGTGAGATCGAGCAGTACTATGTCAGGTTTTAACTGATCTGCCAGACTGACGGCATTGAGCCCGTCATCCGCCTCCCCGACAACCGCGATGTCGCTGGATTGCTCAAGCAGAAGCTTGAGTCCTGAGCGCAATACGGGGTGGTCGTCGGCCAGCAGAACAGAGATGTCAGGCATGCGAATTGTCTGCTGAGCCGGTCGACGGAGCTTCCTCGTCGGAGGTGGCGATCTTGACGTAAAGGCTTGTGCCGCGCCCCGGTCGCGATTCAATAGTAAATGTGCCCCCGAGAAGCTGGATTCGCTCCTGCATCCCGTAGAGTCCGAATCGCTCCGTGGACGCCAGCACTCGCTTCGGGTCAAATCCGCGGCCATCATCCTCAATGATGGCCCGAATGGATCCATTATGCATCTCGATAAGGACGCTTGCAGAATTGGCCTCGGCGTGGCGGGCGATGTTGGTGAGCCCCTCCTGAACGATGCGGTAGAGGGCGATCTCGACGGCTGCGGGAAGGCGCCGGCTCCTTAAGCCACGGATGGCAAGGTCGACGGGTAGATGAGAGCGCAGCTCGTATTCAGACACGTAGCGCTCCAGGGCAGCCGCCAGTCCAAGGTCATCCAGGACGCTGGGGCGGAGCTCACGCGCAAGATTGTGAACGTCATCGAGTGTGCGGGCGGCGACGCTGCGAAGCTCGGCCGCCTGAGCCTTCGCGACGGGTTCCGACCATGCTTCCATCAGTGTCCTGAGCCCGAGCATGAGAGTGGTGAGTGCCTGCCCGGTCTCGTCATGCAGCTCGCGCGCGATTCGCTTTCGCTCGTCTTCCTGCGCGGAGATCACCCCCTCGAGCAATTGAGCACGCAGACGATCGTGTTCTGCCCGAGCTTGTTCCGCTTGAGTGAGCTTAGCGATCATCTCATTGAAGGCTTCGGCAAGCGCTCCAATTTCGTCGTCCGCCCATTTTTCGACTCGTTGATTTAATTCCCCATGGCCCACCGCTTCGGTTGCTCGGACTAAGGAAAGGATCGGTCGCATAAGGATCCATGTGAGGAACCCCGCTGCAGCGATCCCAACGATTGAAACCAGCACTGTCGTCACCAAGAGCTGCGTGGTGACCGTAGCCAACGCCTCCTCTAGACTGGACTCTGATAAACCAACACGTGCGAATCCCGCGCGGCCGTCGAGAATCGGTACGGCGGTGTCCCAGACAACGCCTTCGGTTGTGCGAACTGGAACGGCTTGATAGGAACCACAGTCTGCGCACTCGTTGGCTTCGATCAGACCGCGGGGAAAGCCATCTCCGAATGTGTGGGAGACCAATTGATGTTTGCCGTCCAAGATGAACACGTAGCGGAGGTCGGCGTGGTTGGCCAGGGTGTCTTGAAGCAATCGGTACAAGCCATAGAGGTCATTGATCAGGATTGGATCCGTGGCGCGGGAAGCGACATCGCGACCGATGGAAAGACTTTCAGCTTGGAGCTGGACCTGCATGCTACGACGCAATGCGCTGCGAACCTGCAGCGTCACCCCGACGCCAAGTAGAAGCATTAGTGAGAGAACGATCCCAAGGATCTTGGTTCGGATGCTTACCGCCCCGGCGATCGCCCAAAATCGGGCAACCAGCGGTTGCAGGTATCGACTCACGGCTGCTCCTTAAGGATGGGCTGAACGCGGGAAGCGAGCTCACGCACTGAACTGTAGGCATTCGCATCAATGAGCGTGAATTCGTCGATGTCTATTTCAGCGAGAGCTTGACGCCCCTGTGGATCATCGTCCATTTCAAGAAAGATTCTGAGCAGCTCAGCACGAAGCAGCGGCCGGATCTCTGGGCTAACGACGATCGGTGGGATACCGAATGGCGGTGAGCGATGAATTACTTGCACGCGCTCCGCAATCTCTGGGCTACGAGAGCTCATATGGTTCAAAACCAGGCTATCTACGGCTGCAGCATCCGCTAGCCCCTCGGCAACGGCTAGTATGGCATCGTCGTGGCTATAGGTGAAGAAGGTAAGCTCAAAGAAGCTACTCGGGGTCTCTCCAAGCTCTTGCACCAGGAACGTCGGGTACAGTCGCCCAGAATTCGACATAGGGTCAGTGAACGCAAAGGAGCTCCCGCGCAACCCTTCCACCGAAGTAACGGGGCTATCGGATGGCACGATGAGTTCCGAGTAGTAGACGGTGTCGCCGTTCACCCGAGGGGCAACGAGCAACTGCATGTTGAACGTATCGTGCCCAGCCACGTAGGCGCTGCTGCAAACAAATGCAAGGTCAACCTCACCCCTTCTAACGAGGTCATTGGTAGCGGCGTACGTTCGGCCCTGAACGAGTTCGACCGGCCGCTGCAGTTTCTGACTCACATACTCGAGCAGCGGGGTATAGCTATCGAGGGTTCCCGTCGGTGATATCACATTGGCGATGGCGATTCGCAATGGGACGATATCGGTTGGCTGACCCTCGGACACCGGCTCCAGCTCGGAAAGGTCAATCTCGTCACCGGAAGTGCGCGGTGTACAGGCGATCAAAGAGCCAGCGAACACCATAGCTAGAAGCGCGCTACGCACCATGTCTCATACTCCCGCCATAGTGTGACGTTTATCACAAACTTGACAAAGTGTGACTGCTCCTGCCGTTCAGCGACATCTGTCAGTACTGCGTCCTCCAATACCCTCGCAGCTCTTTCTTTCCCTGATCAGTTCATACCGCTGATCAGCAGATCGACCAGAACTTCTTGGGTGCCGTGCATTCGTTTGGCAAGCACCGCCGCGAGCCCCTCCAAAATGGGCACACCGATCGAAGGATGCTCTCTGTAAAAACCGCGCAGCTCATTGCGGCCAACGCTGAGAGCCTCCCCTTCCTCTGTGCACTTCGCGCTCGAGGTGTATCGGCTGCGGCCCAGCGCTGCTGACCACCCAAATACCCCACCCGGTTCGATCTCGGCGACTTCAAGCGCTTCTCCATCGTAGGGTTTGAACAGGATCAACACACGACCCCTGGTCAGAATGAAGAGCTTCCGAGCGGTCTGCTTCTGCTCAAAGATTACGGAATCTTCCGGGAGGGTAAGGGATTCGAAGAGAGGAGCAACTAAGGTTAGCTCTGTCGACGACAGAGCCGGGAATATATTCACAGCGCGCAAGGTTTCTAGGATGGAGATCGTCGTTTTTTCTTCCATCATGCTCGAGTTTGAATCTCGGCACCGGGAGCCGAAGTGGTGATCATCCTATGCTCGATAGCAAATGCCATCCCGCCTGTCGCAACAGGAGTGCTGCTGCCCAGTCCTAGCCACGCTTTGGGAATGGCTAAGGAGGGTACCTCGTTGAACAAGGCCGAGACCAGTCCACAGATAGAACGTTCCCAACATGAAACCTCGAGAAGAACTCAGTTCGCAGAGGCGGTAGCTTGATCCCCAGCTAGCCAGAGCAAAGCTGTGATCAAGAGCGCTGATACCAAGCACCAGGAACAGGTAGCACCGATCACGAAGGGTTCAAGGAAGGTAAGATAAAGTGAAAAGAGGGTACCCGCGACCGTCAGCCAAAGCAGTGTACGGATTGCAGATGCCGCTCTTTTACTTTCGCTAAATCTCCCCACCATCCACGTCACAAGAATTGCGCCGAAGCCCAGCACGCCGATCAACCCCACAGGGATGAGGCCAAACAGCTTGGCGTACTCGCTGGTTTGAACCGCATTGCAGTCGCCGAGAGGACCACAAAAAGCTTCAGCCTCCGAGGCGGTTATATAGAAGAGGTAAATAGAAATCCCCAGGCCAATAAGGCTAAGAATCGGAATCGACCAGCTTCGGCCAGAAAATGTGGCTTCGGCGGCTGCCTTTCTTCCCTTGCGCCTGCGTGGCCGCCTGCGATTCTGATACGCGGAAAGCACGTGGTACAGGCTGTAGAGCATGCCGCCCAACACCAGGATTGCTAATCCGTTGCCAATCGGATCGCGACCGATGCGATCGAAGACCGAAGGCTGCTCGGCCTCTTCGGCGCCAAACAGCGGAAAATCCTGGATCGAGGATTCAATACCCGGTATGGCTGGCCAAGCGATTCCGCCTGCTTCGAGAGCCTGCTCGACGAGTCCCGGAAAAAGTTGTGGAATTTCCAGCGAACCCACCAGCACCGTGTCTCCGATGATGAGCGCCGGCACCCCGCGCCGATCCTCAGGAATCTGGAACTGAGCGATGGCTTCCTGATAAAGTTGCTGTCCCCGGTTGGTCGTGGTATCAACATTTGCGATTTCGAGCTGCGCGCCATGGATCTCCATCAACGGAGGCAGGTCGTTTGTCATCACCTCGTGGCAGTGTGGGCAAGTTGGAGAGAAAAATAGGATCGCCTGAACCACCGGCAGCTGAACTGCGCCTGAGATAGAAAGGGCCGAAATCGCGGTCGCGAGCAAGATCAGTAATCGTCGGGAACGTAGCACTCTTGGAGCTCATCCTCAATCAGCACGCACAAACAGCCTCACCCGTACAGTTTCAGATTTAATTTTTTCCACAAGTGATAAACAACAGGAGTGCGCGCGCTCGAATGCTAGCCCTCCGCCGCCTGTATGCTCGATTTCCCGAGCGACTCTATCTCACTGATAAGCGCCGCGGAATCGATGTCCTTCAAGAGGTACCGTGCCGCGCCGGAGTCGAGCGCGGCCTCTCGTTCCCGTTCCGTCGCGTAGCTTGTCAGCACGATGACGCCGGGCCCCTGCTGTCTAAGCTCACTCACTACGTCGGCAATATCCTTCGGACGGCCGGCGGTTCGTGCGTCCAGCAACATGACATCCGGCTTTAATTCCGGGTAGCGGCGAATGCCCTCCGCAGCACCGCGAGCCGTGCCCACGACTTCAATATGGGACGAAGAACTCAGCCGAGCCTCAAGTGCCTGACGGACCTTAGAGTTTTTTTCGACGATGAGTAGGCGAATCGTTTCCACAGCTACCTGCGCAAAGCGCAACCACCCCAACATGATGGATGAATAAAGCTTAGGAAGCGAGCGAAGAGGCCGACAGTGTTATTTGTCTTGACCTCATTTGACATTCATCCGAGTAGGGGATCTACGAAGCTCAATCCGCCCAGCTTTTAGCTTTCGGCGTCCGGATTCTGGTTTGGTCGGATGAGGTGAGGAGCCTAGCCCCTCACAGGAAGGCGTAGCCTGATTGTAGTTCCTTGCCCGATTTCGGATTCGACTGCGAAACTACCCCCGAGTACTTCTGCCCGGGCGCGCATATTCGCCAAACCATGACCGACCGTCTGATCCTGCTGTTGGATATCGAATCCCTGCCCATCATCGGTCACATTGAGCCACATGAAATCGGAATCTCGATTGAGTTCGAGTGCCACAGAGGAGGCCCGCGCATGACGTGCGATGTTGGCCAGGGCCTCTTGAGCGGTTAGGAACACGGCCTGGTTCACGGCTGGTGGTATCGAATCAGACAACTCATCGGGGACAGCGACATTAACTTCGATCATGGCGTTGGCCTGAAACTCGCGCACAAGCCGTGCAATTCCCGCGGCCAGGTCCCCCTCAAATCGGCGCGGTCGCAAATCTAGAATGAAGTTGCGAATGTCTCGGATTGCATCATTGAGGCCAGCAATACCCTGATTTAGCAGATCGCGAGCTTCATGCGGCGCATCTTCGAGAACCATGTGGGCGGTTTCCAGCGTGAGGCCGACCGCATAGATGGATTGGATCACGCCGTCGTGAAGGTCCATGCCAATGCGCGAACGCTCTTCGATAATGGCCAATCGCCCAACTTCCTCATAGAGCCGAGCGTTCTTGATGGCTACTGCAGCGTGGGAGGCGAAGATCGTGATTAGCTCTTCATCCGCGTCCGTAAATTCATCCCCGCTTTGCTTATTCGTCAGATACAGATTGCCCTGGACCTCGCCCCCGGCCGTGATCGGCACACCCAAGAAGGTGGTCACCGCCGGATGCCCATGGGGAATGCCCTCCGACCGAGGATCCTGGCTTACGTCAGATACCCGTATCGGATCAGGGTTATTCAGTACTGCACCCAGTAGCCCGCGCCCTTCCGGAAGCGAGCGAATCAGATTTGCCTCATCGGAGGTTATTCCAGAAAAGACGAATGTCTCTAATTCACGATCGGAGTTGAAAACCGCGAGCGCTGCGTAGTCGGCGGAAACCAGCCCACAAGCCGAATCGACGATGTGCTGAAGCGTATGGTCGAGCTCAAGATCACGGCTGATGGCCAGTGCGGCCTCGTTCAGTGCTATGAGCGCCTGACCTCTCAGCTGATCGCGCGTGGAAACAGTGTCAGCCTTCACCGACCACCTGTTGGATATTATGCTTTACGGCGTAAGCTGCAGCTTCGGCACGATTTGATACCCCGAGCTTCGAAAGAATCCGGCTGACGTAGTTGCGAACCGTCCCCTCGCCAAGGTAGAGAGCCTCAGCGATCTCGCGGTTGGTTTTCCCCTCGGTAACAAGTGCCAGGATCCTCAGCTCTTGCTCCGTGAGCTCCGCAAAGGCGGTGGCATCCTGCAAACGGATGGATTTTCGAATCTCCGAGAACACGCGTTGGGTAAGAGCCGGGTCTAAAGAACCCTCCCCGCGCTCTACGGCTTCGATGGTGCGGATCAAATCCTCGGTGCCCACCTGCTTGAGAACGTAGCCAACCGCTCCGGCACGGATGGCCGCAAAGAGCATCTCGTCCTCCGCGTAGGAGGTCAGCATGATCACCTTTGTCTCGGGCAGTTCTTTGACGATACGCTCTGTAGCCTCGATCCCGCTGCGGCCAGGAAGTCGGATGTCCATCAGCACCACGTCCGGACGATGGGCGTGCGCCTTCCGGAGCGCTTCGTCTGCGGTTCCGACGTCGTCAACCACCTCGATTTCTGCTCGCGCGTCAAGCAAGCTCTTAAGTCCGAGACGGACAACCTCGTGGTCGTCCACCAGCAGTATTCGTGTGTGCGCCATATCACGAAGTATACTCGTGCGAACACCCCCCGTACGCTTGCTTCACTTATCACCGCATAGTCATGGGGCAATTGATCGCATCTATCGTGACAAACATCACTATTGATTCACGAATTGGACGCATATTCTCGGTTTTGCCGAGCATCAGTAAAACTACGCATCGGTTGTAGCTATGTTAGCTACAACCGAGCGCATGCGTAACTGGGCATCGAGAGAGCGAGCCTTGAGCCATAGATAAATCCGCGAGGTCAATGATTTGACCCAATCCTTGAGTCGGAGGACTGAATGACTACAAGACGCTTGGTGCGCGACTGGATGAGCTCCAATCCAGTAACTGTCACGAGAGAGACCTCGTTGCCAGAGGCCCGTCAGCTAATGGTGGACAACGGGGTCCGAAGATTGCCCGTCATGGATGGCGGCCGTCTGGTGGGCATCGTTACGCGTGGAGATGTGCGCGGAGCGCAAGCATCAGAGGCGACATCGCTGAGTATTTGGGAGCTGAACTACTTGATCGGCAAGCTAAGGATCAAGAAAGTTATGACGAAGAACGTGATTTCGATTGCGCCGGATACCCCAATGCGTGACGCAGCCCAGATCATGCTGGAAAATAAGATCGCCGGACTCCCAGTGGTGGAAGACGGCGAGTTGGTTGGGATGATCACAGAGTCAGACATCTTCCGTATGCTGGTTGAACATTGGGAGCCTCGGAGCGAATCACAAGAAGCAGCCACAGGATAGGGAGACACGTCACCTCCGGAGCATGGCATTATTTCGTGGAACGCTTCGGTAATCGAAGCCCATCAATTGATGCTTAAGAATGAAATTCGTCGCCTCCCCGTGATGGACGAGGAGATGATGGTGGGAATCGTCACCCTCGGAGACGTTCGAATAGCCGACCCTTCTGTGTTTGGTGGCCCAGATATGGCAGTGATCAGCTCGGTCTACAGCAAGTTAGCAGTTGATCGCGTCATGAGCCGACCGGTCATCACGGTTGAACCGGATACCAGCGTCCGTGAGGCGGCACGGGTCATGCTCGAAAACAAAATTGCCGGGCTACCTGTTCTAGAAGAAGATCGATTGGTTGGGATCTTTTCCGAATCCGACATCTTCCGTATGATAGTGGAGACAGCGGCCGACCCGATTAGTGAAATTATCGCGTCACGATGATCTAGGTTGGGAGGGAGATTGATGGCTGCGACTGAGTGGGTGGTGGTTAACAGAACCTGGTGTGAGCGAGCCGGTGCAGAGGCGCTTCTGATGGAGCAGCGGATGTACCCAGCCGATATTCTTCCAGATACTATGGGCCACCGCGTGATCGCCCGCAGGTGTTCCTGTGCTACGGAGTGTAATCTTGCCGAGATTCCCTGTCGCTGGTCATTCACTCGCCCCGCGTACGATCCATTCACAATAGCGTAACGTCAGAAGACCAGACGCAACAAGGCGCACACCCTTGCAATGAGGGTGTGCGCCTTTTCATCTGTTGGATCAATCTTGTGCGGGTACGTACGACCGCAGCACCCGCATGTAGTTTGCGCGCTCAAACGCTGCTGGCTGGCCGGAGTGAGCCACGCTCATGCTGCCGATGAGCTGCGCAACTGATTCGTATTCGTGTACTTCAAGCCAGATTTCGAGATCCTTCAGTATCTGCTCCAGGCGATGCACGTCGTTGAGGAGAAGCTCCGAGGCCATCATGGTCACAGAGGCGCCTGCCATCAGACCTTTGACAACGTCCTCTGCGTTGTGGATACCGGTGGAAATAGCGAAATCGGTATCTACTCGATCGTACATCAGCGCCACCCAACGCAATGGAAGGCGGAGCTCGGCAGAAGTGCTGAGATCAATCGATGGCTCGGCTTGCAAGTTTTCGACATCGATATCCGGCTGGTAAAAACGATTGAAGAGTACCAAACCCTGAGCGCCCGCTCCGACTAGCCGGCGAGCCATGTGGGGCATCGAGCTGAAGAAGGGACTAAGCTTAACTGCAATCGGGAGTTTTACCTGCGTGCGAAGCTCAAGAAGCAACTCGACATACATGTCCTCGACGGCGCTTCCAGGCAGATGGGGATCGGTGGGTAGGTAGTACATGTTAAGTTCAAGTGCATCCGCCCCGGCAGACTCGATTTCTTTCGCATACCGCAGCCATCCACCGGGGGATATCCCATTGAGGCTACCTATGATGGGGATCGATAAAGCTCTCTTTGCATTCCGCACCTGCTCCAAATAGGAGTCCGGACCGGTCTGATAGAAGATGGCCTCAGGCAGGTATGAGAGTGCCTCTGCAAAGGCTTCGGAGCCTCCAGAAAGGGACTCGTCAAGCGCCTGATCTTCCAGGAAGATTTCTTCCTCGAAAAGGGAATAGAACACGATCGCGGAAGCTCCAGCCTCCTCCAATTTAGCCAGGGTCTTCAAATCGCGTGATAGAGGAGATGCTGAAGGAACCAGTGGATTCTTGAGATGCAGATCCAGATAATGAGTGGATAGATCCATCATTTTGGCCCCCCTTCCGACTTCCCGTTCCATGGTCGGGCCATGCGCTCATAGCGTGCCCATTGGTCGTTCACATCCGATTCAGCTTTCTCGAGCAGCTCTGCCGCTCGCTCTGGATGGCTTCGAGTGAGGACGCTGAAGCGCCCTTCCTCATACATGTACTCCTCGAGTGGTAAGCTGGGCGGCTTGGAATCGAGCTGCAGTGGGTTCTTCCCTTCCTCCTCGCGCCGTGGATCGTGCCGATACAACGGCCAGTAGCCAGAGCTAACCGCTCGAATCTGCTGGTCGAGGCCAAAGCGCATGTCGTACCCGTGGGCGATGCAATGGGTGTAGGCGATTATGATGGAGGGGCCGTCCCAGCTTTCTGCCTCAACAAAGGCCTGTAGAGTTTGCTTATCGCTCGCCCCCATTGCCACACTGGCGACATAGACGCCTTCATAACTCATCGCCATCTGCCCCAAGTCCTTTTTAGGAAGCGGCTTGCCGGCCGCCGCAAATTTCGCTACCGCACCGCGCGGTGTGGCTTTGGATTGCTGGCCGCCGGTATTCGAATACACCTCCGTGTCGAGCACGAGCACGTTGACGTTTCGACCCGATGCCAAAACGTGATCCAGTCCGCCATAGCCAATGTCGTAGGCCCAGCCATCCCCCCCTACGATCCACACCGTCTTCTTCACGAAAGCATCACATAGATCCAGCAATCGCTGCGAAGCATCGCTCTTTAGGCCGGAGAGAACCTGTTTGAGTTCAGCTACCCGCTCCCGCTGATCACCGATCCCGGCCTCGTCGATTTGATCGGCTTTGAGAATTGCCGAGGCAAGCTCAGCGCCAACCTCGCTTTGCAGCTCGCCTAGCAATTGAGCAGCCATCGACACCTGGTGATCCAGCGCAATGCGCATTCCCAATCCAAACTCTGCATTGTCTTCGAATAGCGAGTTCGACCATGCCGGTCCACGCCCTTCCGAATTTGTGGCCCAAGGATGAGTAGGTAAATTGCCGCCATAGATCGAAGAGCAACCTGTTGCATTGGCGATAAGTGCTCGTTCGCCGAACAACTGGCTGAGGAGTTTGAGATACGGCGTTTCGCCGCACCCTGAGCACGCGCCCGAGAACTCAAAGAGTGGCTGGAGCAGCTGCGAGTACTTGACCTGGCTAACGGGTATGTCACCCCGATCAATCTCAGGAATCTCAACGAAGAATTCCCAATTCGCCCGCTCCTTTTTTCGAAGGGGGCGCTGCGGCTGCATGTTGACTGCTCGGCGCTTGGGTTGACTCTTGTCCTTGACCGGACAAACTTCGAAGCACAGCGCGCAACCAGTGCACTCCTCTGGTTCGATCTGCAGCGTGTATACCTGATCCTTGTATTCCTTGAAGCGTGCCGGCGCGGAGAGAAAATGCTCAGGGGCACTCTTCAGCAGCGAGGGCTCATACACCTTCTCTCGTATCACCGCATGTGGGCAGACAAACACGCACTTTCCGCACTGAATGCACAAATCGGCATCCCATACGGGGATTTCCTGGGCCAGGTTGCGCTTCTCCCATTTCGTGGTCCCAGGAGGATAGGTGCCGTCAATCGGCAGCGCACTAACCGGTAGTCGATCGCCCTCGCCGGCGATGATCGTCCCGGTGACCTCCCGCACAAAATCAGGTGCAATTTCAGGCACGGGCGGCCTTCGGTCGAAATTGCTCGTGATCGTCTCTGGCACTTCAACCTCATGCAGCTGCTCAAGCGCGGCATCGACTGCTGCGAAGTTCTTCTCGACCACCCCCTGCCCTCGCCCACCATAGGTCTTGCGAATGGCATCCTTGATGGCCGCCATCGCTTCTTCTTGAGGAAGAACGCCGCTCAGCGCAAAGAAGCAGGTCTGCATCACCGTATTGATGCGGCTGCCCATTTCGGACCACTGAGCAACCTTGTAGGCGTCGATCACGAAAAACCTCAGCTGTTTATCCAGTATCGATTGCTGCACGCTGCGCGGCAGGTGATCCCAGATTTCGTCCGGGCCGTATGGGCTGTTGAGCAGGAACGTGGCACCAGGCTTGGCCAGATGTAGCACATCGAATTCCTCGATGAAGTCGAACTGGTGGCAGGCCACGAAATCCGCTGATTGAATCAAATATGGAGCGTGGAATGGCCGCGGGCCAAAACGCAGGTGTGAAACGGTGCGCGAGCCGGCCTTCTTTGAGTCGTAGACGAAGTACCCTTGTGCGAAGCTCTCAGTTTCCTCGCCGATGATCTTGATCGAGTTCTTGTTGGCGCTCACCGTGCCATCAGCGCCCAAACCGTAAAAGACCGCTCGTACTGCCCCTCCCAGCTTGATCTCAAATTCCAAGTCGTATTCAAGGCTGCTGTGGGTGACATCGTCGTGAATGCCGACCGTAAAGTGATTCTTTGGCTTGGATCGTGTGAGCTCGTCCAGCGCGGCCTTGGCCATCGCCGGCGTGAACTCCTTGGAGGACAGTCCATAGCGTCCGCCCACCACGGTCTCAATGCTCGATCGTCCGCCCTCGGCGAGGGCTGCCTGCACATCCAGATACAACGGCTCTCCACCGCTGCCAGGTTCCTTGGTGCGATCAAGAACACCGATCGCTTGAGCGCTCGATGGAAGCGCTGCCAGGAAACGCACGCCATCAAATGGCCGGTAGAGCCGGACCTTGAGGACACCGACTTTTTCTCCCTGTTCGACGAGGTTTTCAACCGTCACTTGAGCCGTTTCAGCGCCTGAACCCATCATTACCAGCACGCGCTCAGCGTCAGGCGCGCCAACATACTCGAACAGGCTGTAGCGGCGTACCGTCTGTTCGGCGAAGCGATCCATCACGTCCTGAACGATGCCAGGGCACGCTGCGTAGTATGGATTCACGCTTTCGCGCGCCTGGAAGAAGACGTCCGGATTCTGAGCGGTGCCCCGAATGACCGGATGGTCTGGGTTCAGCGCCCGCTGGCGATGTTCGAGAATCGTTTGAGCGTCGATCAACGCCTTGAGATCGTCATCGTTTAGCAGCTCGATCTTGTTGATTTCGTGCGAAGTCCGAAACCCGTCAAAGAAGTGCAAGAAGGGAATGCGTGCTTCGAGTGCTGCAATATGGGAGATGGCTGCAAAGTCGTGGGCTTCCTGGACGGAATTTGAAGCCAGTAAGGCGAAACCCGTTCCCCGGGTTGCCATCACGTCGCTATGATCACCGAAGATGGAGAGTGCCTGGGCCGCGACGGAGCGAGCGGCAATATGGAAGACGGTTGGTGTAAGCTCGCCCGCGATCTTGTACATATTGGGCATCATGAGCAACAGGCCCTGAGAGGCCGTGAAAGTGGTGGTCAGCGAGCCGGCCTGGAGCGCTCCATGGACCGAACCTGCTGCGCCGCCTTCCGATTGCATCTCCACCACCAACGGAATCGAATCCCACAAGTTCGGGACACCTTCCGCCGCCCACTGATCCGCCCACTCTCCCATAGGAGAGGCGGGGGTGATGGGGTAGATCGCAATCACCTCATTGAGCTTGTAGGCCACCTTGGCGGCAGCCTCGTTGCCGTCAATCGCTGCGAACTTTTTCACCATTTCACACCACCTCTATCCGCGCAGAAAACGTCCTCGCTTTGGCATCTTCAGCTCATCCTAAGCAGGTTAGCAGTGGATGAGCAGTGATAGATCGCACCGCCGCTGTTGACAGACTTCCCTAAATGGGATCGGGTTTTGTGGCCAGAGCGATAGCTACTGGAAGGCCCCACAAACTTCCCGCTTGATCGGCAGCCAGTTCGAATCCGCCAGCGCTCACCGATGGCGCGACTGGGATCGGGCGGCAATCAAATGCTACTGGAAAAGCAGCGTGCAGTCGTTCATAAACTCGTTCCACGGCCGCGGGATTCTGTGATTTTGAAAGCGAAACCACGCAGATCCTGCCCCCCACTCGCAACACTCGTTCGCATTCGCGCATAACGCGCGGGATTTCTGGAGTATCAAACAGCTCAAGAGTGAAACACATAAAGGCCGCATCGAAGCAGTCTGCACCGAAGGGTAGCCAAACCGCGTCACCGAGGGATAGACCGATTATTTGCGCGTTCGCATGGCTCCGGATCCGCCTGTGGGATATTTTCAGCATCCCGGAGGAGGGATCGATCCCATGCACCACACCTTCAGGGCCCACGGCATCCGCCAGGGAAAGCAGGGCCCAGCCGGTCCCGAAGCCGATCTCAAGCACAGCTTCACCAGGCCGTGCATCGAGCAGCTCCAGACCCTGCTCGCGCGCCGCTCGCTCGAAAGGTGCCGACACCCAGTCGTACCAACGACTCAAGCGATCGTAGTTTGCGCGCGCCTCGGATCTGGGGCGCAGAACGCGGCTGACCTCGGATTCCATCAGTCTGCCGAAGACCGCTCAATTGGCAGTCGGCAACCGAGCTGCGGCTCGTCGCGATCCATCCAGTAGAGCCAACTAGGGAGCCGGAACAATGCGCGGTACATCTCAGCAGGATTCCTTCTCATGGGTTGATCTTCATGATTTCATCTTAGTCTAATCTGATCGCAAGACCATCAATATGATGCTGGAAGACATCACACTGATCCGATGACATTCATCGGAACCGAGGGTGATAAAATCGCCGAAACTCGCGGAGAAGTTGTATGACAACATCCAGCGCTCCAACTGATTCCGGCAGTCGCGCTAAATTCATCATTGGGGGGCTGCTTATTGTTGCAGCTGTTGTGTATCTGATTGTGTCCTCTACGCAGGCCGCCGCTCAGTATTACCTTACGATCGATGAAATGCTAACAAAAGGCGATGAGGTCTATGGCCGGGCCATCAAGTTGGCAGGCGCCGTGGATGGAGATACGGTCGAATACGACACCGACACGCTGACTCTCCAGTTCACGATGGCCAACGTTCCTGCGGATTTAGATGAGATCGAAGCCGGGGGCGGACTGGCGAAGGTACTCTACGATTCCTTGAGAGATCCTAATGCCTCGCGAGTGCAGGTCGTCTACGTGGGTCCTAAGCCCGATCTCCTGCGCCATGAAGCCCAGGCGATTGTCACCGGAAATATAGGAGACGATGGGGTATTTTATGCGGACGAACTGTTGCTGAAGTGCCCGACCCGGTATGAAGAGGAGGTGCCTCTCCAGTCCGCAGAGGGTCAAACTTGAGCAGAAATTCTGTACACAAATTAATACCGCCGACGGCAGTGGCGCAACGTGCCGTCGGCGCTGCGCGAGGATCGACAATGATCATGATTCCAACTGAGGTTGTACTTTGATTGAAGGCATCGGCTACATAGCACTTTTGCTCTCCTTTGTCCTTGCACTGTACGGTGCAGGGGCGGCAGGATACGGCACCACTCGCCGCAAGCCGGAATTGGTCGAGAGTGCTCGCCGGGCGATGCTGCTTTCGTGGCCGCTGATCAGCGTTGCGGCTCTAGCGATCATCCTATTGTTAGTCGGCGGCCGCTATGACATCGAGTACGTTGCTAAGGTAACCAGCAATAGCATGCCTGCCTACTTGCGAGTCACCGCGCTCTGGGGAGGCCAGGAAGGTTCATTGGTCTTCTGGTCCTGGCTGATGGCAGCTTTCGCAAGTGCGGTGGGACTGCGGAAGTGGAATCGCGATCGTGATCTGCTGCCGTGGGTCATCGTGGTTACGATGATCACGCTGGCCTTCTTCCTCTCGTTGATCGTCTTTGTCGAGAATCCTTTCGCTCGAATCTGGCTCACGCCTGAAGGCGGACAAATCAGCGCATTTTTCAGGCCTGAAGGGGCGCGTGTCGCGGCACCTACGGATGGACAGGGCTTGAATCCACTGCTGCGGCATCCAGGAATGATTATTCATCCGCCGATGCTGTACCTGGGTTTCGTAGCCTTCGTGATCCCGTATGCCTTCGCGATGGCGGCTCTGGTCACCGAACGGAGCGATGATCGGTGGATCCGTATCACACGCCGCTGGACCTTGGTCGCGTGGCTCTTCCTGGCGCTAGGATTGATTCTCGGTGGCCGATGGGCTTACGACGTTCTCGGATGGGGAGGTTACTGGGGATGGGATCCGGTCGAGATCGCAGCTTTCATGCCCTGGCTCACGGGTACCGCCTTCCTGCACTCCGTGATGGTGCAGGAAAAGAAGGGTATGTTGAAACATTGGAACATGCTGCTGATCATCCTGACTTATTCGCTCGTGCTCTTCGGGACCTTCCTGACGCGCTCCGGAGTGCTGTCCTCGGTGCACGCCTTTGCTCAATCTGCCATCGGCCCGATGTTTTTCGCTTTCATTGGTATCTCCTTCGTGGTTTCTCTGTGGCTCCTTTTGAAGCGCTGGAATGATCTGCGCGGGGTCAATGAAATCAACTCCATGGTTTCGCGTGAATCCCTATTCCTGCTCAATAACTTCCTGTTCATCATGATTCTGGCCGTGTGCTTCTTAGGTGTGATCTTCCCTCTGGCTTCCGAGCTGGTCACGGGTCAGACGGTGACAGTGGGCCCCGAGTGGTACGAGCGCATCACTGGCCCGTTGTTCGCTGGCTTGCTGCTATTGATGGGAGTGGCTCCGTTGAGCGCCTATGGCAGCTCCTCCTGGCGCGCCATGGGCAGGCTGCTGTGGCTTCCGATGGCGATCTCGCTGATCGTCCCCGCGATCTTACTCGTCATTGGAATGCGGGGTGCTGCTGCCTTGCTCGGCTACTGGTTGGCCTCCCTGGTGGCGGTCATCACTCTTTACGAGTTCTGGCGCGGCGCTTCCGCCCGTCACCGTCGCCACGGAGAGAGCCTCTCGGCAGCGCTGGTGAAGCTGGCCGCACGCAACCGACGACGCTACGGCGGATACGTAATCCACCTGGGCGTGGTCCTTATGGCTTTTGGCATCATCGGTATCGAGGTGTTTCAGACTGAAACGCAAGGAACTCTTGGTAGGGGGGAGCAGCTCACCCTCGGGCGGTACGTGATGGTGTATGAGGGGCTCACGCGCTTCAACACTTCGGATGGACGGGAAGTTTCGCGGGCCGAAGTCTCGGTTTACAAGGACGGAAGGTCAGTAGGTACACTGTTCCCGCGCCAAGATTTTTACCTCGCGCAGAATCAACCGATGACGATTCCAGGGGTGCGATCGACACTGGAAGAAGATTTCTATGTCTTGCTGGTAGGCTGGGAGCCCATCGGGCAGGACGGGGCCACCTTCAAGATATTCCATAACCCGCTCGTGAATTTTGTCTGGCTCGGAGGAGCGGTCTTCATCCTTGGCACGCTGGTTGCTGCCTGGCCGGACCGTGAGCCGGAACCGGTTCAGCGGCGTGCCGCATCCGCTCAAGCATTGCCTGCAGGAGATTGAGTCGTCGTGAGGCGATATTCGGGGCTGCTGGCCAGTTTACTGCTGATCTTGGTCATGACCATGGCAACCAACACCGCGCTAGCACAAGAAGAGCAACCCTCGGATGACGATGTCAATGCGGTGGCCAAAGGGCTTTATTGTCCGGTGTGCGAGAACGTTCCGCTGGACGTCTGCCCAACGCAAGCTTGCAAGCAGTGGCGGAACACCATCGGCGAAAAACTCGCGCTTGGATGGTCGCAAAAGCAAATCGAACAGTATTTCGTCAACCAATATGGCGACCGGGTGCTGGCCACTCCACCCGCGACCGGGCTAAATTGGCTGATATATCTGCTTCCGCCGCTGGTTTTTATTGTCGGCGCGGTCGTCCTTGGCGGGGCAGTACGAAGCTGGCGTAAACCTACAAGCGAACCAGTAACTGAGCGCACAATTGAGCCCACCACCGATCCATATTTGGAAAAGGTAGAAGAGGAGCTCCGTCGTCGTGGCTGAAGCTGAGGGGAACGCTGCAGGAACAGTTGAAGTCCAGGAAGCGGGAGAAACGGCGCCGCGCAAGACGCGCGGCTGGGTGACTATCTCAATCTGGGCTGGCTTGTTCGGGATCCTCGGTCTGCTCGGCTTTGGGCTCCTGCGCGCACAACAAGGCCCGGTCGCAGTCGGCGCTCGCGCGCCTCAATTTGTACTCAACACCTTCGAGGGCGGCGAGGTGAACACAGAGGACTTGCTTGGCAAGGTCGTGGTGGTCAATTTCTGGGCCTCTTGGTGCAAGCCCTGTGAACAAGAAGCGCTTGAATTGGAGCTGGCCTACCAGATGTACAAGGACGAGGGAGTTGAGTTCCTGGGTGTCGACTACGTGGATACCGAAACCGAAGCGTTAGCCTACCTTGACAAGTTCAACATCACCTATCCAAATGGGCCAGATCTTGGGACCTTTATATCTCAGAGCTATCGAATGCGCGGCGTACCGGAAACGTATATTGTCGGGCTGGATGGCCGGATCGTGGCCGTTCAAATCGGGCCTTACACTTCGCTAGATCAGATCGTGTCGCACATCGAACAGGCCAAAGGGCAATGATACCTGCACATAATTTGCAGGCTCCCGGATTCAGGTGCCTTGCGTAATGGAGATCGGAGCGATTCTCTTCTCGCTTGCGATGATCCTGCTGGTGGCAGCCTACGTGCTGCGCCCGCTGGCTAAATCGGAGCGGAGTGCGTACCGTGACAGCAGTCAAAGGTTGTCGGCACTGCAAGCTGAGCGAGACCGCGTCCTGGATTCCATCCAAGAAGTCGATATGGATCACACCATGGGTAAGGTTCCGGAAGAGGATTACATGCGTCAACGCCAGGCGCTGGCGCTAGAAGGCGCTGAGATCCTTAGAACCATCGATGAACTTCAGAGCAATAGTGTTCCCGACGATACGGTCTTGGAGCTGGAGGCAGCGGTTGCATGGCTGCGTGGAAAAGGCTCAGCTCCCGGCTCACCGTCAGGGACGAATCCCGAACCCAGCGAGGGAGCGTGCCCGGAGTGCGGCGAGTCGATCTACCATGGAGATCACTTCTGCAGCAATTGCGGCGCAACGCTCGAGGAGCAGGTGGCTTGAATCGTGGCCTTGCTCTGGCAATCATCGCCATTGGTCTGCTGATCAGCGGATGTTCGCTGGCCGGTGACGTTACACCACCTCCCGCATTAGCGACCGCTCAAATGGCTGCACCGGCCGCGCCGGCAACGCCGCCGCCCCTTCTCCCCCCCGCAACCCAACCCAACCTAGCCGCCGGTGCTGATATCTTCATCGAAAAGTGCGCCCCGTGTCACGGCCCCGTAGGATTGGGTGATGGTGAATTGGCAGACGGGCTTGCGTTTGCGCCCGCTCCTCTGGGAGATCCTGAATTTGCGCGATCGGCGGATCCCGCTGATTGGTATCGTGCAGTCACCATCGGAAACCTGGACCGCTTGATGCCAGGATTCACGAGCCTGACCGACCAGCAGCGTTGGGATGTAGTTGGATATGCATTGAGCCTAGGTGCAGTTTCTGCGCAAGAGCTCGTCTCCGAGATCGAAGATCAGCTGCAATCGGGCTCCCAGCGGGCGACCAGTCTCGAGCCTGAGACAGACCTTCAAACGGGATCGGTGACCGGCAGGATCTCCAATGGTTCTGCAGGCGCCTCACTGCCGGCCGATATAGAGGTAATGCTTCGTGGCTTTGACGGCGACCAGGAAGTTGTGAGCGAATCGATGACCCTGGAAAGCGATGGAAGCTACGCATTTGAGGGTTTGGAATATGTCCCGGGCAGGCTGTTCTTTACTACTGTTGTTCACGAAGGCCTGACCTACCGTTCCGACATTGCCCACGCCGCTTATGATGGCAGCGCAATAGACCTCCCGATCACGATCTTTGAGACGTCGAATGACCCGAGCGCCTTGCGCGTCGAACGGCTGCATCTGATCGTCGACTTTCCAGCTGAGGACGTTTTGCGAGTGCTGGAGTTGTGGGTGCTGGCAAATGATTCCGATCGGGTGCTCACTTGGCCGCTGCAGGTCGCATTACCCGACGGGGCGACAAATCTGAGCTTTGAAGATGGAACACTAGGCGGCCGCTACGAAATCACGGGCGACGGATTCATGGATCTTGAACCCATACCTCCCGGAACAGGAATCGATCATCTTGCCTTTGGCTTCGATCTAGCAATCTCACGCTCAGCCGATTTTGATCAGCAAATGCTGCACCCGGTGGACGCGGTTACAGTTCTCATCCCTGCGGATGGTCCACGGGTGAGCGGCTTACTGGATCGAGGCGTGCAAGAATTGGGTGGGCTGCGCATGCAAACCTTTACGGCTGCTGCTCTGGCTCCTGAGGACCTACTTTCTTTTCGCGTCTCAGCTCCTCCCAGTGGTGCAGGTCCTCCCTTGGATGCGATTGTTGGGGTGGGGGCGCTTGCCATCGCGGTTTTGGCAGCTGTACGCGTCTGGATGGGACCAAGGAGCAGCCTACAAGATCTCGGGCAGCAGAATTGGGTTGAGGCGATTGCGCGCTTAGACGACGATTACGAGGCAGGCGCGCTTTCTGAGGAAGATTGGAGAGGCCAGCGGAATCGGATGAAACGCCGAGCGCTGGACCAAATGCGAAGGTCCGATGATTGAGGTCAAGGGCTTGGTCAAAGCCTTTGGAGCCAAGCCGGTGCTGCACGGGCTGGACTTTCACGTGGATGAGGGTGAGTTCGTGGCAGTGGTTGGGCCAAACGGCGCAGGAAAGACCACGCTGCTGCGAATCCTAGCTTCTCTGGCGCGGCAAACCATGGGGGAGGTATCGCTTGCGGGTTTCCAGTTACCTGCCCAGTCTGGGGCGGTGCGCAAAATCTTAGGGGTGGTCTCGCATCAGCCACTGCTTTATGGGGACCTCACCGCGGATCAGAACCTGCGTTTTTTCGGCCGTATGTACGGAGTATCCGATCTTGATGATCGAATCCCTGAAGTGTTGAGCATCGTGGGGCTTACTCCGCGCCGCTATGATCTGGTACGTGAATACTCGCGCGGAATGCAGCAACGATTAGCGATCGGGCGTGGCATTCTGCACCGCCCGGAGCTGCTGCTATTTGACGAGCCGCACACCGGGCTGGATCCTGATGCCGCGGATATGCTTGATCGTTTGTTGGAGACAGTGACGGGTGAGGGTCGAACCGTGGTCATGACCTCACACGATCTAACGCGAGCCGGTGAGCTCGCATCGCGCGTGGACATTCTGAGCGGCGGGAAAATCGCCCGAAGCATCAAGCGCGGGGAACTCGGCCCGGGCGAATTGAACTCACTCTATTACCAGGTGACACGTGGCTGAGGGGGTGGGTGCGGTGAGCCGCGTGGGGCGCAGCTCCGCAGTGGGGGGCTACCTAAGGGCGGTCGGTGCCATCGTATGGAAGGACATCGCGGCTGAACTCCGCAGCCGAGAGCTACTCGGTAGCATGCTGGTTTTCGCTCTACTAGTGATCCTGATCTTCAATTTCGCGCTGGAACTTGATCTGCGCGTGAGGCAGACCGTCACTTCAGGCGTGCTGTGGGTGACCTTCGCCTTCGCCGGCACGCTCGGTCTCAACCGGTCCATGGCCATCGAGAAGGATCGAGGATGTTTGGATGGATTGCTGCTGGTACCGGTCGATCGTTCAGCTCTGTACTTCGGCAAGGTGCTCAGCAACCTCATCTTCATGATTATTGTGGAAGCGATCATCCTACCGCTCTACAGCTTGCTCTACAACGTGAATCTTTTTCAGCCAGGCCTGGTCGGGGTCATATTGCTCGGCTCGATCGGCTACGTGGTGGTCGGAACGCTGCTCTCCGCCATGGCGGTGCAGGCTCGGACGCGAGATGTCCTGCTCCCAATTCTGCTGTTCCCGGTCGTGCTACCGGTGCTGGTGGCGGCCGTGAAAGCTACGACGGGCATTCTTCAAGGGCTACCTTTCGAGGATTATCAAGCTTGGCTGAGTTTGTTGATCGCGTACGACGTCATATTTCTGGGTCTCGCGATTGTCTCGTTTGACTATGTCGTTGAGGAGTGACTGGAGGAGAAAATGGAGCCCGTACCTCGCAATCTGATGATCCTGTCTGGCATCACCATCACCCTGTTTGTGATAGCTTTATTCATGGTCTTCTTCTACGCACCACGCGAAGCGGTAATGGGTGATGTTCAGCGTGTCTTTTACTTCCATGTTGCTGCTGGCTGGGACGGTGCCCTGGCTTTTCTGGTCACGGCGATCGCCGGCGGTGTCTACCTAGCCAGGCGCGCCCGAAAGTGGGATCGGGTAGCGGTAGCCTCGGTCGAAATCGGCGTGGTGTTTACCTTCATTAACATCGCCAGCGGGGCGATATGGGCTCGGCCGGTTTGGAATACCTGGTGGACCTGGGACCCGCGTCTCGTGACAGCTACCATCATGCTGTTGCTGTACTCGGCTTACCTCATGCTGCGCCAGGGAATCGACGATCCCGATCGGCGCGCTCGCTTCGGTTCGATCTATGGCATTGTGGCCTTTGTCAGCGTGCCGATCACGTTCCTGTCGATCCGTATCTTCCGCACCATTCACCCGGTGGTCATTGGAAGCGGTGATCCGACTGCAGAGGGGACCTTCGACATGACCCCCCCCATGTTTCAGGCTTTCATGTTCAGCTTACTGACCTTCACTTTTATCTATGCGACGCTGCTCTGGTATCGAGTACGACTTGGACGGCTATCCGAGCGGGTGGAGGAGCGCAAAATGGAGATGATGTCGGTCTAGCTTTTCTAGAGACCGGCCCAGGAGATGGAAATAGTGTACCTACAAGATGCGCCAGCAGAAACCTTTAATTACATGGCCTTTGGATTCGTAGTGATCTTAGGCAGTATGGGGCTCTATCTGTTGAGTCTGTTCAATCGCTACAGGAATCTAGAGCGCGAAACGGAGTTGCTCGACGAGCTCAGCGCAACTACCGAACCTTCAGTAGAGAGCGCTTAGCAACCTAATCGGGAATCCCTGAGACTTTCTTCAGCTGATGGCGGTCCAAAATGCGAATGCGACCGCGCCCACCTTGGACCAGCCCATCTTCCTCCAGACGCGACATGGTGCGGGAAATGCTTTCGCGCGAGGCACCCACCAGCCCGGCTAACTCCTGCTGGGTGATGCGAATTTCACCAGCCGGCTTACCATTTGGCCGCTGTCGCTGACTCTCCTCGAGAATGGTCATAGCCAACCGCTCTCGTACATTGCGGAAAGCAAAGGATTCGACTCGCTGCATGAGACTGCGTACCTCGCCAATGCAGGTGCCCTGGACCATGGCCAGCAGTTCAGGATTGTCCTCGCAAAGCGCGTTGAATTGTCCTCGGTCCGCCTCGAGCAGCACTACCTCGCCCATTGCTTCTGCCGTACCCAGTTGTGGTCCTCGATCGATGACCGAAACAGGACAGAAATATTCTCCGGGGCGGCGAACACACAGCACGCTCTCGAACCCTTCCTGGGCCACGCGCTTCAGCTTGACACGGCCCTCGGCCACCATATATACAGAAAGAGTTGGATCGCCCTGACGGAAAACTTCCTGCCCCGGCGAGTACCGTTGCTCTTCGAAAAGCAACTTCAGATTGCTTTGCAGTTCGGGACGCAGGTGCGAGAAGGCTTTAAATGCGTCGTTGTCGGACACGTTGAGAGTCCCTCCGCTCTCTTGATCCTACGCATCTAGGTCCCCACGGGATAAGTGACCTATGCCACAGAAGAAGCCGATGAATGTAATCCCAGGGGAGATTTGTATACATTTCCGCGGATGCCTGCCAGGTGGGCAGCAGGGAGCTCTTCGGTAGAATTATTTCCAGGACTTACTAGGCCACGTTCTTGGAAACACCAAATCGATGGCGAACGCCAAGAGTCTTGCGGATCTTCTGACCGCCAGCCGGGTGCTCCTGGCCTTAATCTTCGCCTGGCTGGGTTTTGTTGGCGCGCGCGACTTGCTGGCGCTGGCCAGTTTCCTTCTTCTTGCCTCTTGGATCAGCGACTTTCTCGACGGGCCGCTCGCCAGGAAGAGCGACGCCGGTCCTACCTGGATCGGCAACCATGACCTTGAAGTCGACGTTGCGGTCTCTCTGGGTGTCTTCATGTACCTCGTCGGAGCCGGCTTTCTAGAATTGACATACGCTGCAGTTTACGTCCTGCTCTGGGGTCTGATGTTTTGGCGATGGGGTTGGCGGCGAGATCCCGCCATGCTGTTTCAGGCGCCAATCTATCTGTGGTTCATTGTCGTTGCGATGCGCTACGCTCCACAAGCTGGCTGGTGGCTGATTACTTATGTGACTGTGTTGGTGGTCGTCACCTGGCCCCGCTTCACGCGGGAGGTCATTCCAGCGTTCTTATCAGGAATGTCGGAGTTGATTAAGGGAAAGTAGTCCTCAAAGAATCGATCAGAAGTCGAAGAAGAATTTTCCTGTAGGCGAGATCAACCCCGGCGAGCCGTTCGGAATTTCTGCCTTATCTGAGCCGTACGAGCTCACGGCCTCCGTGATTGCGTCACGGCCCAGCAAGGGAATTCGAATGAACGCCAGACGGGTGATTCAGTTGGGTTCTTATGACCTGGAGCTCGGCATGATCCTGCAGCGTGAGCTAGCCAAGGCGATTTTCGAGCGACTGACCTATGCCCGCATTCAGCTCGCTGCAGCGCGAGCGTAGGCCCACTAGCTCATAACGATCGTCACAATGCAGGAAGCCCGCCATCGGTGGTAGCAGCGAATCAGGCCAGTGCTTGAATTGAGCTTAGCGAGAAGCTTCGACGGAGGCAACGCTGCCTAGCGCGTTTACAGTCAACACCCAGGTGCTGCCAACTTCGAACTGGCTGAATTCGCCCACATCTCCGGCTATGTAGGTGTACGAGTCCTCATCGGAAGAAAACGTCACCATGTACTCCTCAGCCGGTTCGCCCTCGCGCTGGTCATCGGCGAGGCTAACCTCAGGCCAGGTTGGATTGAGATCCCTACCGGTCGCAGTAACCGTGTCAAGTACTGTCCAGTCTAATACCGTGTAGGTACACCGATCGTCGTACACCTGGTAGATGCAATCCTGAACCACTTCGCCAAATCCTGAGCCCGTATCTACCGTATAAGGAGTGCCACAGACTTCCACCGAGTCTGACACCGGGTCATTGGACGTATAGCGATGATCCTGGCTGCAAGCTCCAACCTCGGCGTCTGCAGGAATTTCGTCACGCCACGCTTCTCGCTCTACTGGGGCGAGCACCTCCACAGGGATGCTGCGCTCCCAGCGCACCCTCGAGACCCGGCCTGTGATCTCCTCTGTCTGGATGAACAAGAAGAAGATCGCCGCAGCAGCCAGTGCACAGGCTAATCCGCCGCCCAGAATTGCGAATACGGGGAGACCTTTCCTGGCCGCAGCCGGTGCTCCAGCGGGTTCGGGCGATGGCTCCGGCTCCTTCTCTAACTGGGCTCCACAGTTGGAACAGGTTTTGTGCTCTGCGGGATTGGCCGTGCCACACGAGGGGCAAATGACGTCCTCTGCGGGTTCGTGGCGGTGCGCGCCAATGACCCTTCCGCTTTCACGGACCTCTGCCCCAGCAAGGTCTCCACCACATGCCCCGCAGAACTTGGCCTCACCTGGGTTGCGGGCACCGCAGTACGGGCAGTGAACGTCCGGACCGGCCTGGGCGCGGGCGATTTGTTCTTCATCGGTGAGGATCTTCTCTTCAACCGCTTGTTCGAACTCAACGTCCTCGGGCTGCGGAGCTCCACATCCATTGCAGAACTTGTGAGGCCCCGGGTTACGGGTCTCACAATGGGGGCAAACCCACTCAAGTTGGACGTAGCCAAGACGCTTCTTGGTCATAGAACGGTATTCCCCTTCAATGAGGCTGGGCGACTCGCTGTGATGTGTTCAACGCGCAGGAATCTCACTTCCTCGAGTGCTTGGAATGATCCTATGCTAGAAATGTGTTTCGGCTATTGGCCGACATCTCCCATCCCCGCTTCACAGCTCCGAAGTAGGGCTCTCGGTGATCTCTTGGGAACGCTCGCGCTGAGTGATCTGTCGCACCAGTATCCCACCGCCTACCAGGATTAGTATTGCTGGAAGGATAAATTCGAACAGATCAGGAGCTATGAGGAGCGAAAAGCTAGCTAGTGAGAGGATCCCGCCGACGATCAGTCCCCAGAACTGCTCTGTATTGCGTACGAATACCACGAAGAATGGCAAAGCGACCGCAAAGAGTACGTATGCAGGAATCGTGGTTTCTTTCAAGGTTCCGGACTCGATCAGCGGAACCATCACTCCAACGGCGAGCATGACGTAGGCAGGGATGAGCAAACCCCAGTTTGTTCTGCCGGTGCGGAAATAACCATAGACGAATGGGATGGCGATGGTGGTCAATACATAGGTAGCGATGATGGCGTCATCGAGGATGTCTAGAGTGACTAGCGCTATCATGATGCCGACGGCCAACAGTGCGTACGACACAATCAGCATCCAGACTTCATCACGCGTGAGGGAGTAGATCCAATACACTCCTAGACCCGATGCGATCAGAACGCCCGCCCATGTCCAGGCATCTAGCTCAATGAATTCCTGAACAAGTTGGAGGACCCCGAACAGAATCATCAGCCCCCCAACCACAATTGCCTGCCTTACTCCACCTGATTGCATTTTTCCACTCCTTTCCTAAATCCGATATCGAGACGAAAGCAGATGCTTAATGGGCGATGCGCTTGTGCTTGCGCGACAAACTTTCCACCGAGTCGCTACTGCAGATATCATCTTTGTTCCTACGATGGATCCCGAGCGAAACACAGCCACCAAGCTGACCCCATCAGGAACGCAGCCATCGGCCCCACGACCGACGCAATTTACACCCCGGCAATTGCTCGGTCCCCTGACGTTCCTTCTATCTGGTCAGTCGCGTGTAAATCAATTGATCCTTGGGGTTCGCGGGGTTCGATCGCTGATACCTAGTCTTGCTTCTTCAGCGCGCTGATCAGGATGGCTCCGCCGAGTACGATCAGCACCAGCCACCAGGGGAAGTCAAATGCTACGAAGGCGGCTGCGCCGACAAGAGTGAGTCCCCCAGACCAGATCCAATCCCAGGTAGTCGGGTTTTGGTAATCATCAGCTGATAAGCTGAAGAAGTTCAGAACCAGCCCAAATAGCCCCGCGCCGACGAAGATCCAGCTCCAAACACCGGCCTCTCCGATCTGAGGCAGAAAATCCAGGCTCTCGGCACCATACACCACCCCCGCCCAAATTAAAGCAACGGCCCACCACAAGGTGTCCAACTTCTTGAGCTGCGGCTCCTCAACTTGCATAGGTTCGGTAGTCACTTTCCTCCTCCTTGCTTCAAATACCTCGGCCCTGGGGACAGATCGTCCAAGCTCGATCCTAGACCGCTACGCCATGTTCTCGTAGTGACCAAGATCATAATCTGCGTCGATAAAACACCCGCTCAATGAAAACGAGCTTCGATGCACTCCAGGAACTTGGGGTAGGTCAAAGAGATCTATAAATGTAGTTGTGGATGTTGAGTAGATATCTGAGGCTAAGCATCAAACACGACAGAATCGCGCGGAGTCACTATGGAAGCGAGGATTCAGAGTCTGGCGAGGGCGCCGGTCGAAAACGGGCTAGCCTCCAGGAGCGTCCTGGCGGTAGTCCTCTTCGATTTCCTTCCAGACATAGCGGCCGCGCTCGTAATAGCGTGGCAGTGCGCCGAGGGCGGCCTGCAACTCTGAGTATTCGTTCTCGAAGTTGCAGCCCGGGATCGTTGTCTCGTCGCATGCTTGGATGGCATCAATAAGATCTTCTGCCGCGCTGGACACACGACGAAGAGCGACCAGTTCATAGCCCGGAATCTTCATGCGCTTATCTTTCTCCCACCGCGAGCCCCGTCAGCAGCCTTTGATAGGTTGGGCTCTGTACCTATGGCCGATCCGCCAAAATCTCGGCGAGTTTTATTGCAATCTCGTCGGGTGTTCCCCCGATGAACTCCATTTTTCGATCGCGCGAGGGCGCCTGGTCCAGCCCCGACACGATGGTGGGCGACCCGGGCTCACCGATCAAGCCGGGATCGACGTCCAGGTCCTCCACAGACCAGATCGTAATGCGTTCATCCTCGAACGCCCAGGGTTTAATACGGTAGTCCATGAAACGCGGTTCATTGGCTGCGGTTGCCACAGATATCACCGCTGGAAGAGGTGTGTCCACGATCTGATGGCCGCCGGGAATTTCGCGTTGGCCTCGAACCATCTCCCTTTCCAGGTTGAAGTCCAACCGGTTGACCATCGTGATCTGGTTGATGTTCAGCCATTCGGCAATTCCGGGAGGAACCTGGCCGGTCGCCCCATCCGAGGATTCTTCTCCACAAAACACGAGATCCACCCCGCCGATTTTGCGGATCCCTTGGGCCAGGGTGTAGGTCGTGGCGAGTGTATCCGCGCCGCCAAAGGAGCGATCGCTCAAGAGGTAGATGTGATTCGCTCCCATGGCCAGCCCCACCGGCAAGAACTGCGAGAAGAAAGGAGGACCCATGGAAAGGATGTCGATCGATCCACCATAACGATCCTTGAAATGTAGCGCCATCTCGAGTGCGTTCATGTCGGGCGGGTTCATTTCGGAGCGAGCGTTCTCGCGGTCGAGGCGCATCGTTTCTGTATCGACGCCTACCTCCTCCGGCTTGGGGACCACCTTCATGCATACGACGATCTTTAGCTCAGACACTGGGCACACTCTCCGTGGTCAGTGCGCGGACCATTGCCGGGACAATCTCGGCCGCGTCACCCACAATGCAGTAGTCGGCGAATTCAAACATGGGCGCTTCGGGATCGGTATTGATTGCGATCACAGTCTCCGCATCCTGAATGCCGACCACGAAGTGGAAGGCTCCGCTGACTCCACAGACGATCGCCACCTTCGGCCGGCAAACTAAGCCCGTCTGACCGATTTGGCGCTCGCGTTTGATATATCCATCGTCGACCGGCGGACGCGTGGCACCGATATCTCCCCCGAGCGCATAGGCCAGCTCACGCAGCATATCGAAATCCCCTTCGATGCCACGTCCCCCGATGACCAGCGCCTCGACCTGTGTCAGGTCGACCCCGGCGCCTACGACGGTCTCGACCACCTCGGTCTGGAGCATGTCTTCCGACAGCAAGACTTGGAAGTCGATGATGCGCCCCTTGCGAGAGGCATCGGGCTCGCCGAGAGGGAACACACCGGGACGCACTGTGGACATCTGGGGCCGATGGGCCGGTGCCTCGATGAGCGCCAATACGCCGCCGCCAAAGCCGGTCACTTCGCCCGTTACGACTCCAGTCTCCGGGACCAGGCGCAAGTCGGTACAGTCGGCGGTGAGGCCGGCCCGCATCCGGACTGCCAACCGACCCAGTAAGTCACGGCCATTTGGAGTGGCTCCGGCTAGAAATACGCTTGGCCTGCCTTCCATCAGGGCTTCGCAGACCACATGACCGTAGGCATCCACAGTGTAGTCCTTCAACAGTGAGTGCTCCGCCAGCCAGACATCGTCTGCTCCGTATGCGATCGCTTCCTTGGCGAGATGCCCGATTTGATCTCCTAGGAGCAGGGCCACCACTTGCCAGCCTGCTTCGTCTGCCATGTGACGTCCATGAGCCAGGAGCTCCAGTCCCACTCCTTCCAGGTTTCCGCCCATCTGCTCCAGAAAAACCCAGATGGCTTTGACTTCATCATCTACGCCATAGAGTGATTTCACGTTGTCAGTCATCGACTGTCACCGCAACTGGGCTTTCTTGATTGAGTACGGCGAGCTCTGCAACGTCCAACACTCTGAGTTCCTTGAGACCTTGCGCTTTGGCGCTGTCTTCCAAGCATGCGATGCAGGAGGGACAGGCGGTTACAACCACCTCCGCTCCCACGTCAACCGCTTCCCGCACTCGCAGATCCGAGAACCGTTCGCCGGCCTCGGTCTCCATCCACATCCGACCCCCCCCGCCCCCGCAACACAGGCTGTCGATGCCGGCGTGCTCCATCTCAACCATTTCAATCGACGGAATGGCACCGATGACCTTACGCGGTGCCTCGTACTCGTTATTGCTGCGGCCAAGCAAGCATGGATCGTGGAAAGTGGCTTTGAGACTCAGACTCGCGCCGAATTCAAGCTGGTCACTCTCAACCAAATCGGCCAACAGCTGAGTGTAATGGTAGACCTCGACCGCGCCCTTCAAGGCGTCATAGTGATTGCGAAAGACGTCGTAGCAGTGTGGCGAGATGGCTACAATCTTCTGTACTCCGTGCTCCTGGAAAATGGCGGTGGCCTTGGCCGCGACCTCTTCGAAAAACGGGCTGTGGCCCATGCTCAGCACCGCTTCGCCACAGCAGGGTTCGCCCTCTCCCAATACACCGTACTTGACACCAGACGCGTTCAGCAGCTTGACGACCGATCGCGCCACGTTTTGCGCGCGCCGGTCATAGGATGATGTGCATCCAACGTAGAGCAAGAACTCGTGCTGAGCAGGATCAAAGTCCGGAAGCTGCCCGTTCTCGATCCAAGCTGTACGTTGAGAGGGAGGTTGGGACAGCGGGTTGTTGTTCCAATACACGGACCAGAGTACTGACGGCAGTCCCTCGAGCGCCTCCCGACGCTCCCAGGCCAGATATCGAAGCCCGCGGAAAACCTCCACGATGGGGACACCGCGCGGACAATAAGGCTCGCATTGTGCGCATGCCGTACACAGCCATAAGCCCTCGTTCTCGCTGATGAGGCCAACCTGAGCTTGTCGCATCAACTTGCGAACGCTGATGGGCTCGTCCCTTACGGTTCCCCAAGGACAGGTCGCTGTGCATACGCCGCACTGGAAACACGGCGCAGCCGCTCCGCCAGTGAGCTCGATGAGCTGCTCCCACAGTTCGTCATCGAGTACCAGTGTTTCGGGATCGGAATCAGGCTCGGGCACAGGTTCCAAAACCTCGATCTCGTCCGCAGGAACCGCTATTTCATCGAGGCTCATGCAGGTTCCGCCTCTACGGGTAGCTCTAGATCGACATTCCGAGCGTGTTCCTGGACGATATCGTCCATTTCCTTGATCTTGGCCGCGAACTCTTTACCCTCCGCGGCCGAGATCCACTCCAACTGGAAGCGATCTGGGTCCACTCCTTTGCGTTCGTACTTACGTTTCCAGTGTTTGAAACGCTTCCAGGTCTGCTCATTGGCGTAATTGTAGTGGCAGTCGGAACCGGTGTCGGTCAGCCGGCAGCCGGTAACCAGCACCGCTCCAGCACCCTTTTCGAAGGAGCGTGCGATGAAGTCCTCCTCCAATCGCGCGGAGCACATGGTGCGTATGAGACGGGCCGAGGTGGGGTACTGCCGTTTCTCGATACCGGCCAGATCGGCTCCAGCGTAAGAACACCAGTTGCATGCGAAGACTATGGTCTTCTCTGCTGGCTTTTCAGCCAGCGCGGCATCGATCTGCACCAGAATCTGCTCCTTCGTGAAGTAGGGCATTTCGATCGCTTCGAAGTTGCATTCGGCGGTGCAGTTGCCGCAGGGCATACAGGCCGCCTCGTGAATGATGATGCTGCCTTCTTTGACCGGGCCGATCTGCTCGATCGCGCCGAAGGGGCAGACCTTCACGCAGCGCATGCAGGCAATGCACAGTTCCATGTTTACCTGAGCGGTGAGCGGTTCCTTCTCGATGAAATTCTTGGAGAGCATCGCACCAGCCTTAGCGGCGGTTGCCATGGCTTGCGCCATCGATTCGCGCACGTCCTTGGCACCTTGCGAAGTCCCGGCCAGGTAGACGCCTTGTACCGCGGTTTCGGCCGGCCCAAGCTTTGGATGCAATTCCATCAGGAACCCGTCTTCGCTCTTGGCCAGTTTGAGCTGCTCGGCGGCTGCGCTTTCCACAGGTCGCAATCCCAACGCGAGCACGATCAGGTCGGAGGGGATCTTGACTCTGCTGCCGATCAAATGATCATAGAACTCGACGTAGCTCCCCTCGGCTGTTACGACTTCCTCGGGCGTGTGATCAGAGTCATAGCTGAAGAACTGCACGCCAGCGGCCATCGCTTCTTCATAGAGCTCTTCTGCCTGGCGCGAGTAGGTGCGAATGTCTTTGAACAAGACGCGCACCTT
Source organism: Anaerolineales bacterium (assembly GCA_046759305.1). GTDB lineage: Bacteria > Chloroflexota > Anaerolineae > Anaerolineales > E44-bin32 > JADFRG01. Next base: position 11,874 of record JBHIBY010000011.1, on the reverse strand, counting down.
CTTGCCGCTCTGACGTAGCTGCAGCGCTTGGCCAATCATCGAGGTGCAGCAGTAGCGTGAGCAACCCATCTCTTCGTTGCGGGAGCCTACGCAGCCGATAAAGGTCACGGTCTCGATCTCGTCATCCAGCCCGCCATCGGTGAGCTTCTTGTCCAACTGGAGGTTGGTGATCACCCTCGGGTTGCTTAGGAAACCCTCCGCCGGGGGCTGATAAGGGGTCGAACCGGTGGCCATGATCACCGCACCGATCTTTAGCTTCTTTCCATTACTCAATTGAGCCTGGAAATTGCCGACTATTCCACTGATCTCATCAACGGTGGTTTCTAGGTGGACCTTGACGCGGGCCTTCTTCAACAGCTTGGCCTGAGCCTCTATCAGATCCTGCGGCTCGAGGCCGGCGGGGGCGATATCGTGTAGTTCGTTCAGCAACCCGCCCAGCTTGTCGCTTTTTTCGATCAGATGAGTCTTAATCCCCTGGCGGGCGACGGCCGCCGCGGCGGTCATCCCGGCGATCCCACCGCCCACTACTAAAGCCGCCTGAGTGAGCGGGAGCTCGGAAGATTCCAACGGCTCTAGCAGCCGGGCCTTCTCCACGCTCATCCAGACCATGTCCATGGCCTTCATGGTGGCGGCCTCTTTGTCGTACTTGTGTACCCACGAATCCATGTTGCGGATGTTGGACATCTCGAGCAGATATGGGTTCAGACCGGCTCGCTGCATCACACCACGGAAGATTTTTTCGTGTGTTTTAGGAGAGCAGGCCGCGATCACCACGCGCGTAATTCGTTCCTGCCGAATAGCGTCTTCGATCTCCTGCTGCGTGTTGCCGGCGCATGAGAACATCTGGTGAGATGCAAATACCACATCTGGCAGCGTCTTAGCGAATTCAACCACCTGTTCGACGTCGATCACGCCGGCAATGTTGCTGCCGCAGTGACAGACAAAGACACCCACGCGAGCCTCTTCGATGCCTTCCATTGGCTCTACGTCGGGAATGACGGGCTCGTAGCGGTCTGTGAGATGACTGAGTGCGAGAGCGGCCGCACCGCTGCCTTCGGCCACGCTGTCGGGGATGTCCTTCGGTCCGGTCGCACATCCTGCTGCATAAATCCCTGGTCGGGTTGTCGTTACCAGCCCTCCCACCTCTTCTGTGGCGAGCAGAAAACCATCGGTGTCCGTTTCGATCCCAAGGCTTGACGCCAGGCGTCCCAGGCTTTCGGGAGGCGTGACCGCGTTTGCGAGCACGACCATGTCGTACTCATCGATCACATGCTTGGCTTCCTCGGTCGATTCGTAGGTCACATTGATGCGCCCGTTTCCGTTTGAGCCAATCCTTGACGGTCGGCCGCGAACAAAGCGGGCACCGTTCTCCTCGGTACGATCCCAGAAACCATCGAAGCCTTTGCCGTAAGCACGCACGTCCATATAAAGTACGGTGACGTCATCTACGCCGTGATCCATGGCCTGATAGGCATGTTTGATGGAGTACATGCAGCAGAACCGCGAGCAGTATTGGTAGAAGCGTTTGTCTCGAGAGCCGACGCACAGTACGAACAGGATGCTCTCCGGATGTTCGCCGTCGGATGGACGGATGATCTCGCCACCGGTCGGGCCGGCCGAATTGACTAAGCGCTCGAATTCAAGCGCAGTCAGAATGTCCGGGTGTGTACCAAAGCCGTACTCACGCATCTCGTGCGGGTCCAGCATGTCGTAGCCGATGGCCACTACAACGGATCCGACTTCGCGGGTGATGATCTCCTCACGTGGCAACAGGAAATCGATGCAGTCCGGCTGGCAGGCCGTGCTGCAGTGATCGCACGGTAAGTAATTGGGTGGATCGTTGAGGCAGTTTTCGATGTCGATCAGGTAAGGCCCTGGGACCGCCTGGGGTATCGGCGTATAAATCGCCTTGCGGGCTGCCATCCCCGAGTCGTATTCATTTGGGAGTACTACTGGGCAGACTGCTACGCAGTCATCACAGCGGGTGCACTCATCGGTCACGAACGCTGTCTTTTGGCGGATCTGGGCCTCAAAATTCCCCGGCTCGCCTTCGAGCCCTACAACTTCGGAGAGCGCCAAGATTTCGATATTCGGATGGAGATCGACCTCCGACATCTTAGGGGCTTCGATACAGATTGAGCAATCCAGGGTTGGGAAGTTCTTATCCAGGACCGCCATCTTGCCCCCGATGGTGGCTTCCTTTTCGACCAGGATTACACGTGCGCCGGCTTCCGCCAGATCGAGTGAGGCCTGGATTCCGGCGATGCCGCCGCCGATGACGAGGATCGAGTTACTCATGCTGTGGGCTCTGGTTGTTTGGCATAGGCATACCCGGTCTCAAAAGCCTTCATGTTTAGCGGAATAGTCTTTTCCTTTACCGAGTTTTTGATGGCTTCTTCCATGGATTCACGCTTCGCCAGGTCGGTCGATGCGGTGACGAAGCCCAACATCACGACATTGGCGACAATCCGTCGTCCCAATTCCTCAGCCAATTTTGTAGCAGGGATTTTCAGTGGCTTATCGTCATCGAACGGATCGACCAGATCTTCGTCAATGAGGCAGATGGCATCCGATTTAACCTGGGGTCTAAACTTGGCGTAGGCCTCTTGTGAAAGCGCGACCAAAATATCGACCTCTTGAACGAAGGGGTAGTCAATCGGCTCGTCGGAAACAACGAGGTTGGAGCTGGATGATCCGCCACGCGCCTCCGGTCCATAAGATTGGGTCATGACTGCTTCAAGCCCCTCATGGAGTGAAAGGCACTTCCCAAGGATGTAGCCGAAGAGCACGACCCCCTGGCCGCCAAACCCGGAAATCTGGATTTCTTTTCTCATGGGGCGACATCCAGATTGATCGATTGATAGGCCGGTCGGTCCCGGTCGATCATCCGCCCCACGTAAATCGGTTGATCCTGGCGTAAATCGATCTCCATGTCCCACATGTCGACATTCGGGTCGATGACACAGCGTTCGCGGTAAAGCTCCATTTCATCCAAAGCCTCAGGGATGTTGTTTGATTTGCCGAAGCCAACAGGGCAGGGTGAGAGGATCTCCATAAACGTAAATCCCGGCTTGTTGAACATGTACAAAATGTCTTCTTGGATCTGTCGAACATGGATTGTCGTCCAACGGGAGACAAATTGGGCGCCGGCTGCGGCGAGCAGGTAGGGCAGGTTAAAGGGCAGCTCGGGATTCCCGTGTGGGCTGGTAGTGCTGCGCGCGCCGCAAGGCGTTGTTGGACCAAACTGGCCGCCGGTCATTCCATAGTTGAAATTATTGACACACACGATCTTGAGATCGACGTTTCTTCGAGCGGCATGGATCAGGTGGTTGCCACCGATGGCTGCCAGATCTCCATCACCGCTAAAAACCGTGACCATTAGGTCCGGGTTTGCCATCTTGAGACCGGTGGCGAAGGGGATGGCACGCCCATGGGTGGTGTGGTACGAGTCGAGGTCCAAATAGCCGGCCACACGGCCGGTGCATCCGATTCCCGAGACAACGATATGGTTATCCTCCGGGATGCCGGATTCAATGATGGCTTTGGCGAAGCATCGCATTACGATGCCGATGCCGCAGCCCGGACACCAGATATGCGGCATCCGATCGGCTCGGATCAAATCGTCCAGCGGGTGCTTATCCGCTTGTACGGCCGTTGCCACGACTGGATACCTCCCTGATGGTGTCTAGGATCGGATCCGGGGGCATCATGGCGCCCCCGGCATGCAAGACGCCCTCAACCGGCTGACTTACATGGCATTGGACTTCATGCACTATCTGGCCCAGGTTCATCTCGGCCACTATGAAGGCGTCTGCCTCTTTTGCCAGCTCCTGAACCAGGATCTCGGGAAAGGGCCAAATTGAGATCAGCCTCAAGAAGCCGGCCGGGATCCCTTCCTGTCGAGCTTCCACCACCGCGCGACGGGCGGATCTTGCTGTCGCGCCGAAGGAAATCACCACGATCTTGGCATCGTCCAGGAACTGGCCGTCGGTCATGATCAGATCGTCGGCATTGTGATTTATCTTATTTACCAAGCGCGACACCAGATCGTGATGGGTTTCTGGGGTCATGTCCGGATAGCCGCGTTCATCGTGCGTCAGCCCGGTGTAGTGAATGCGATAGCCCTCGCCGGCATGCACAATTGGTGGTACGAGATCCTCATCGGGCACTTCAAACGGCTTGAAGTTGCCGTTGGTTGACGTTCCGTTGGCGTGCTTGCGCTCCCAAATAGTGATTTCCTCTTCCGGGGGGATGACCACTCGCTCGACCATATGGCCCACGACCTCGTCTGACAACATCACCACCGGGGTCCGATACCGGTCGGCTACGTTGAAGCAGTGCACCGTGAGATCGAAGATTTCTTGAGGAGACCAAGGAGCGTAGGCCACGATCTCGTAGTCACCGTGTGAGCCCCAACGAGCCTGCATCACATCGGACTGACCGGGGAGGGTGGGTAAACCGGTCGACGGTGAGCCGCGCTGGATGTTCACCACCACGCAGGGCAGCTCCATCATCACGCCCAAACCCAGGTTCTCCATCATCAGGCTAAAGCCCGGGCCGGAGGTGGCGGTCATCGAGCGTGAGCCGGCGGCAGAGGCGCCCAGGATGGCGGCCATGGAGGCCAGCTCATCTTCCATCTGTATGAACATTCCACCGATTTGAGGTAGGCGCAGGGAGAGGTGCTCGGCTACTTCGGTCGAGGGGGTAATGGGGTAACCCGCGAAAAAGTTGCATCCTGCGGCGAGTGCGCCTTCAGCGCAGGCGAAGTCGCCATGCATGAAGTGCTGCCCGGTCAACAATCTCTTGGGTGTCATGGCTCCACCGCCAGGGTGTAGATGGCGAACTCGGGACAGACCAGCGAACAGAATTCGCAATGTACGCAGTCCTTCTCTTTGCCCACCACGACATCGGGAAGGTGGTAGCCCTTGGCATTGATCTGATCGGAGTTATAGAGCACATCCTCGGGGCAGAATTCGACGCACAGCTCACACCCCTTACAGCGTTCCGAAATGATGTAGACCACGCCACGTGGCGTGGTGATCTCCTCGATATCGATCGGAACACGTGCGAATACTTGCGTCACGCGGTTGAGTCCTCCTCTCGCCTGGGTTCTCTAGCAAAAGCAAAAACCCGACCTACGAGGAGGTCGGGTTTCTCATCTCCATCTATGAACTGGATGCAACCCAGCTCAAGTAGCTCAGCCATGGGTCACCTGCGGAATCTTGGCGTTCGATCACCCACCCACGCTTGGATTTCGACGCGCGGAAAAACCGGTTCGAACCCCAAATAAAAAGCTCTCACCCTAGTCATCCCTTTGGCAGTAGTTGCAAACAGCCCGCGATCGCTCCTAATCAGAGGATTAATCTAATTAATCGAGCAAAGTCAGACCGTTACGGTATCCTATGCTGCTATCGGCAGCGTTTTCAAGTGACAGAGATCACAGAATCGTCCGACTCGCTGCCGCTTGGTTGCCCCACCGTGGGGCCAATCGTCAAGTTTGAAGCCGCTCTAGTTGAAGCCCCACAAACTATGTCGCCGAACCCTATGCTTGCGCCCGTATTACAGCCATGGTCCAAGCCTATACGTGCCCATTCAGGGGTCTCGCGAGCCATATCACCAGGCTATGGTCATGGGGTTGATTATTCTTCCGCCGATATCTGTGCCAATTGAGCTCCGGCTACCCGAAACAGGTCTTCGGTAGCTAACTCAAGCCCGGCCATGGGATCACCGCTGCTGATGTTTACTTTCTCGCATTCCGCGATGCCCTGATCAAACAATACTGGAAGGTGATCCGGCAGGCCCACCGGCGCGACCGCGCCTTGTACGAATCCCGCGACCTCTTCAATCTGCTCTGCAGTGGCAAAACTGAGGCGTCCCCAACCCTCACCGAGATGTGCACGCACAGCATGCGGGTCGAGCCGCACATCCCCGGTAACACACGCCATCACATGTTTGCCTTTGCGATCGTACAGCAGGATCGATTTCACCATCTCTTCCTTTATCACACCGCGTTGTTCTGCCGCGGCATCCACCGTAAACACAGGCTCATCGTGGGGTAGTAGCCGGTAGCTGATGCCAAGCTCGTCAAGGGAGCGAATCAGTATCGTGTTGGGAGCGTTCATTTACTGATTAGTAGTACGTGCGTGACGGTGCATCATTCAACGATTTCATCATGGACTGGCAATACTGCTTGACTTACGAGCCTCATGTTCGAGCCTTCCTTCGACGAGAAAGTCACCATAAAAGCTTAAACGTTGAAAGCGGCCAAATCCAAGCCAGATCTCCGGGCTCACCCGGCCCGGTGAGGGCTTTATCACGCTGGAACCGAAACAACCGATAGCTTTCCAGCAGAGTCTCAAAGTCGTCATCCGTGAGCTTCTTATCGTTAACGCCGAACAGAGGACCCGCGAAACCGCTTGCAGCAATTACACGCCGTAGGATTTCGACGCGATCTTCAGTGTCGGTGACATCTTCGACGATACCCGCCCAACGGCTATCCGGTAGCTACACCTCAACTTCTGGGTTGGCCCGGATGTTGTGGTACCAGTCTGCTGCTTTCCCGAATCCGGTAGTACAGTAGATGTCGCCGTCGATCGTTGCGTCGTTGATCGGAGTAAGGCGGGTCAGACCGGTCCTGCGATCGGTATGTTTGATAACAAGGAGATACCTGCCGTACTTAGTGCCGTTCATCCATGATCCGAGCCCCAATCGCCAAAGCAGGATCATGAATTGGTTGAAAGCCTTGAAAGTGGTTTTAAGGCGTTCTTCTGAAATCCCGGAGAGGTCCATTCTCAACTCCTTGGAATGAAGCCTCCACTCTGCCTATGCTCATGATAAGCAGTTCCTTCTAGCAAGTTGTCACAAGTTAGGGGGTCTCTTTTTCCTGACCTAAAGTGCCTAAATAAATTGCCTGCGCAGCGTAGTTGCGCTCAGTATGAGCGCTCCTACGGCAAAGGTAGACAGAATCAAGAGGTCCATCGCGACTTCACCTAATCCATAGCCACGGATCATCACGTCCGTCACGGCTCGGTTGGCGTAGGTGAGCGGCATCAACCGTGCCGCAAATTTCAGCAGCCTCGGCAAATTATCCACCGGCACGATCAGCCCGGAAAGTAGGATCTGAGGGATGATGACCACCGGAATGAACTGGATCACCTGGAGTTCGGTGCGGGCGTAGGTCGATAAGAAGATCCCCAAGTTAACTGCTCCAATCGCCAGTACCCCCAACAACAGAGAGACTAGCGCTAGGTTCCCAACATTCTGGATCTGCACCACATAGGTGGTGAAAAACAGGATCACCGCTGATTGCACCAAAGCAAACATGCCGAATCCGAACATGTAGCCCAGGGCGATCTCTGCTCGCGCAATCGGAGTGGCAAATAGCCGCTCCATCGTTCCCTGCGTACGCTCGCGTAAGAACGAAACACCAGTCAGCATGAACACGAAAAAGTAGACGAAGACTGTAATGTAGACTGGCCCAAAGGAATCTAAGAAGTCGTACTGCTCCCCGGCGAACAGATAACGGGTTTCCATCTCAAGATCGAGCGCCGGTCCGGAGGGACGAAGTGCCAAAGCTTCCAGTCCGAGAGCCGCATTCAACGCCAGCGGGATGGCTTGAGCTTGACCTGGATTCGAGCCTTCAACCACGATCTCCAGACGGGCGCCCTCCCCTGCCAGCAAATTTCCCGAGAGATCTTCAGGAAAGATCAGGACGGCATCCAGAGAGCCTTCAATGAGCTCAGCTTCCGCCTGGTTGAGATCAAGTTCACGAAATGCAATGTCCTCGCGGTCGCTCAGAGCAGAGAGCAACTCTTCCGCTACAACCACCTGAACCCCGGTGGGTAGCACCATTCCAGAGTCGTTCACCACGACACCAATCTGTTGCGGACCCGTGTCGAGCCGCACGATGTAGCCTAGTAGCCCCATCACCACCATCGGGACCACGAAGATGAGCGCCACGCTTCGGTGATCACGTCGGATTTGAGTCACAACCCGCATAGCCATGGAGGAGAGCCGTCTACGCTGCATATGAGCCCTCCGCCAGGAGCAGAAAGGCCTGCTCGAGATTATCAGTCCCGCTACGTTCGCGCAGTTCGACGGGAGTCCCCTCAGCCATCAGATGACCTCCGCGCATGAGCCCCAGCCGGTCGCAGCGCTCTGCTTCGTCCATGACGTGGCTGGATATCAGAATGGTGACTCCACGATCGGCCATGCGGCGGAAGTGTTCCCAGAACGAGGTGCGCAGTTGTGGATCTACTCCGACGGTAGGCTCGTCCAAAATCAACAGAGCTGGGCTGTGCACCAGCGCGCACGCCAGCGAGACGCGACGCCGGAGGCCGCCACTTAGCTTCAAAACGACCTCGTCCGCACGATCGGTGAGCTCGACCAGAGCTAGAGCCTCGTTGACAGCAGCATCCGAATGAATCCCGCATAGGGAGGCAAAGAACCGGACGTTCTCATTAGCGGTGAGATCGGAATAAAGAGCTTCTGCCTGAGTCATATAACCGATCTCAGCTAATACGCTTGTATCTGGCACCTTATGGCCCAATACGCGTGCCTCGCCTGAATCCTCCCTAGTCAATCCCATTAGCAGCCGCATCAGCGTAGTCTTGCCTGAGCCGTTAGGCCCAAGCAGACCGTAGATCTCACCCTCTGGAACGATCAGATCCAGGTCTTTGACTGCCTGAACAGAGCCGAAAGTCTTGTTGAGACCTTGAGTTTCTACTGCAGGTGAATCTGTCATTTGGCCAACCTGGCCTGGACCTTGTCGCTTTCGAGCTCCCGTATGACGTCCGAGGCAATCCAACGCGCCGCCTTTGAGTCCACTAGTTGGATTTCCTTTGCGGTTGTGATGGCGGCTTTATTCAGCGCGAGATTCCGTTTGCCGATGTGTCGCAGTGCCCAGCTCACAGCTTTCTTGACGAAGTTTCGATCATCTCCTGCCCCGTTTTTGATCACCGGCAAATAGCCGATGAACTGGTCGTCGGGAGCCTGCTTGTCGTGCCAGGCCAAGCCGGCGATGAGCGCATAGGCCGCCCGCTTGACGAACTCTTCCTCACGCACCGACCACTCGTGGATCTTCTTCTCAGTGTATTTAGTCTTGTCAAACAGGTTGAGGCAGACCTGGTCGCAAACGTCCCACGAATTGAAATCCACCACCCAGTGCTCCATCTGATCTTCGGTCACTTCTTCCGGCACATCGATCAGCGCTGCTACGATGCGCGCTTCTTGCACACCGGTCTTCCACAGCTCGAGTGCCAACTCATGGTCTTTCCCGATGCGCTTGGCAATCTTCCGCATCTCAGGCACTGGTACGCCCAGGCGTTGATCCGTGGCCATCCCAAACTTGCCCATGCCCTCGACGTTCTTGGCACTTCCCTTTTCTCTCAGCTGTTCGAGCACGGCATCCGTCATCGTAGATGGACTCCCGGATATTCATAATGTAACAGGGGAAAAGCCGTATGGGCTAGGTAGCGACGACTTCCACCAGCACTTTGCTGGCCAAGTCACCTTCCAGTGCCAACTCAGTGTGATCGGCGCGTACGACAGTGATCGGATCTTGCTGGAGGATGTGCACCAGGCGGCCGGGGGCGAGGCCGTAGGCATGCATCTGCAGAGGAGGTGAACCACCCGCAGTTTCGATTGCAACGACCATCACAGATTCACCCTTAGGAATCTCGGCCAACGTCAATAGCGCGGTTCGAATGGTTGGCTTGCTCTTGGGTGCTTGTGAAGATACCAGATTGAGAGCTAGCTTACCTACCGTCGTTTTGTCGGTGTCGATCATTGTGTATCCGCAAACCGGGCAGCACACCATAGGGCAATTGGAGCCCAGCGGGCAGGTGTCGCAACCCGCTGTATCAAGTGCATGGCCGCAGATTGGACAGGTCGAACTCATAAGCCCCATCCCAATCCGAACAGCAGCCGGTAGAGTACTCCCCCAACTAGGAAGGACAGCGGCATTACCAATGCCACCATCCCCACCTGGCTTAAGGGTGACCTTATCCTAGGATCCAAGGTCGGCCTGCGCATGTGAAGAAAGTCACTAGCTGCCTTGCTGTTCTCAATGGGGGAAAAGGCCGCCGTAACGATCACGTAGCGCTCGCGCATTAGAGTAATATCTGATGACACTTGCGCTGGTTGCCGGTGCGATCTCTGGAATCGCAGGCTTGTTGGTGTTCCTCACGGTGCATCACTTCTGGATTCTGCCAATTTGGTTCATCTTTCCGCCGGGAGCCTTACTGGCTGCTTTGGGCGGGATGGTCGAGCTTTTGGTGCTCTCGACAGCTATAGGAGCGCTGCTGGGTTGGCTGTTCGGCAGGACGAGGGAAGCTAGTGTGGCAACTGCCTTGGCCGGCTTAGTCTTTGCTCTCGGGCCCGGACCTAACATCCCGCTCTTAGGCGGTACACCGGGCACGATGAAAGGCTTAGCGATCTTGTTGCTTGTGATCGTGGTTTCGGCGGTGGTGTTAGTGGAGATCGAATGGAGGTTGAGAGGAGGTGGGCTGGGGGAGCTGGAAGCGTTCTGAAAGTAGACATCCGATTAAGTTGAGGAGGGATTTTCATAATGGAACGAGTACGAAATGCAGAAGTCTGGAACTTGGTCCGGATCATTCTCCTTGGATCTGCGACACTGTTCCTGATCAACATTTTCTTTGGCTTCGACAACGCCGTTACGACCGGCGTGCTCCCAAGATCACAGGCTCTGATACATCTCCATGCGGGTTCGATCGGCTGGATCACTCTGTCCCAGCTCGCAATCGCGTTTTGGGTGTTCACTGGCGACCGGGAGGTTTCGGAGACCCATGCCAGCCGGCTCCGTACGCTGGCATATCTAGCGATCGGCTTCTTCGCCGGCTACGTCGTCAGCTTCGGGATCGCCTTCTCTCAGGGAGGGGATTTCTTCATCCTGATGCCGATATTCGGCACGGGGGCGATGCTGGTGATCTGGGCTGCAGCCGTGTACTCTCTCACGCAGCTGAGGCGGCAGGTCGTCGTTACCACGGTGCATATCTTAGTAACTGGAGGCCTGGTGGTTGCGGCGGTCGGAGCTACCATGGGCGTCTTGCTCGGATTAGAACTGGCGCTGGGCGAACAGATTCTCCCCATCCCGGCAAGCGAAGACCGGGTTGGGGTGCACGCTGGGATGATGGACACCTACCTCATCCTGGTCGCGGCTGGGATTGTGGAGTGGTTTGTACAGAAGGATCCTCAGAAGCGCCGGACCATACCTGGCCTGCTTCAAGCCCTATTCCTAACCGTGGCTGGGCTGCTGGTCCCGTTCGCGTTCCTCACGGGAACGCTGGACCAGCTGCTGCCGATCTTTGCACTGCTCCTGCTGCTCGGGCTGATCTTCTTCGTGGCTCGGATCGGCTGGCGCGCGCTGGCCCGTAATCCGGTGCGCGGTGGGGTGAAGTCCTGGGGTTTCTTTGGGACCTTCTGGCTCGTGATCTACGTAGGGATTTTCATCTACTTCGCCGTTAGCCTTGGGAACCCCGACGCGGTCCTGCCACCTTGGCTCGGCGCGGTCTTCGTCCACGCCGGCTTTGTGGGGATGATGACGAACATCATCCTCGGGGTCGACGCGGCCCGGACGGAGGATGCGGCACATGTGCTGTCTTGGGGCGAGTCTTCAGCCAGATGGCTGATCAACCTAGGTATGCTGGTCTTCTTTGCACTGAAGATCACTTCAGACACGCGCCTTGGCGCTATCGTGATGGGTATTGGTGTGTTGCTGGGGGTTGTCACCATGATCCAAAGGTTGCGTGCCAGTGGCAAGGCGGGCGCCGAAGTGGCCGGCACTAGGGAGGCGATGGCCTAAGGGGGACTGCTGTTGCTAGCTTCAGGGGCGCGGGATCAGGGGAAGATCCCGCG